>NZ_AP028879.1 GCF_036511935.1 Marinobacter nanhaiticus D15-8W
CGGGGCATCTTCGAAAAACGGTTTTGAATATCCGCCATGGTTACCTCCCTTCTTTCCAAACTACTGCGAGAGCCAGCGTTAGGATAGCCAATATCGAAAGGTGGCTTGCTGGCATGGCGGTTGCCGCCTGAAAAAGGGTTTCAATGAAATTAGTGAAAAAGGTCATTTATAAGCTCCAAGTTAGGGTTCAGATTGAAGCTTAAGAGCACGCTAGGTTTGATCTCTAGAATACACAACAGTTAGAAAAGAGCATTTTCATTTATATTTCATGTTTTTAGGTAAAATATGATAGTTCACGGCAGGCACTAAAAAAATGACCTGGGGTGAACTAACGCCGGTTTCTGGCGATATTCAGTGCCCGGTTTTGCCAGAGCAAAAACAAACTGTTCGTGCTGCGATCAGACGCAGATGATGCCTGGACGTTGAGGTGTCGCTTGCTGAGTTGTGTAAGAGTGTGTGTATGTGTATATTTGAGTGAGGCCACACTAAGAGAGGCGACCATGTCTGCACTAACCCGTAAACAACTCCTGCTATCGCAGGACAACCTGTTGAGACTTCACGAATGGGCGGATCGTTACGAGCTGTCCGAGGCAGAGCTGGTGCGTCGTGCGATCCAAGCGTATGACCCGGAGGGCGTGGAAGCAGAGTCTGCGTCCGCTGAACGTGAGAAAGAAGCTGCAGCTATGCTCGATCATATGGAGCAAGCAATCAATGCGGCCCTGGAGGCTGTCGAGGTGGCGAATACTCGAGTTCTTCAGGTCATGGCCGGGCTGGATGATCCTGCCCAACGGAAAGCCGTCATGGAAGAAGTACGTCAGGAAGTGGCGGCTAATCCTGGCTTTCTGGATGAGGTAGCCGATTTGGTGATTGAGCATAGCGAGAGCGCCGCATGAGTTTCTTGGATCGACTTTTCGGGTTTGGTAAGGAAGTGCTGCTGCTGACCGCTAAGACTGAGCAGTTAAGCAAGAATGTCGAAAAACTCTCCAATGAAACTCAGGATATGGATCGCCGGATTGTTCGGGTAGAAACGATTTTGGATATGGCGCGATACCGTGCCGCTGAGCGCCAGAAAACGTTGCCGAGCGGAAAAAAATCTGAAAAGGATTGAGGAACGGTTGTGATGGATTCAGGCCAAAAGCAACATTCGACAAGATGGCCGGGAAACAGCCTTTGTTCCGATATATAGGGAAATAGAGAGAACGGGAATTCGGCCCAACGCGTATGAGTCTGCAACTGCGGCGCTGCCAAGACTGAAGCCGTAATCGCGCAAGACGGCACAATTTCAGCAGCCGAACAGAGCTGTCCTGGACTGCACCGAGAGATAACACAGGAGTATCGGTGATGACAAAACAAAAGAAACTAGCGTTGTCGTACACCATTGCGATGGTGACGGGCCTTGCCGTAGGTGCTCACTTCAATCCTGTAGTAAGCATTTTTGGCGGCTTTGCTGGGCTCTATGTGGTTGCGCTTGCCACGGGAAAAATAGCTTTCAAACCTAGTGGAGCGCCACATAAAACCGGAAATTCCCTGATCGATGCCCATCATGAGATGGAAGATCTTGTTGATGGTGACGGGTTGCCCGGAAGCGGCCAAGATCTACGATCTTAGTTCAATAACTCCGATATCCGGACTGCTGTCTGGGCGTCTAAGTTTTTGCGTGAGGTCTGATGGCCGGTGGCCTATCAAGTGCTTAATTTTGGAAAGCAATTAATATGACTGTGGAAAAGAGACCCGTTGAAGAGGTGATCAAAGAACTTGGACTTCCCCCGGAATCGAAGTTCCTGGGTTATGTGATACATCTGCCCAATGAAGATGAATTCTTAGGATTTATCAAGGAAACCAGCGCTGCCGTCAAGCGCGGCTTTGTGAAAACGCCGCAGGCTGCCAAAGTCTATCATTCCTACAAGAGAGCCTTGCGCGACGCCGGAAAATGTAAACAGAAGGCTGAGCCAAATTTGCTTTTCGATATTGGTACTCAATTTGCCGCTGTTCCTGTCGACTAGCATTAACTGATTAATGTGAATCGAGGTTTCCGCCATGGAATTTCTAGAGGCGCTAAAGCCGAAGAACGTCCACGATCTGATGCTGATCTACATGGCCGTTTTGCTGCTTCCGGTCTGGATTACCGTACTCCGGTTGCGTGTGTTCCTGGCATTTGAGGTTGCCTGGAAAGCCGTTTGGGGCCTGTTCTTTACCAGTACGCTGTTCCTAGCGCCTTTTGGCATCCCGCGCTATGTGAAGGCCTGGAAGCTGGCGCTGAGTAAACGAGCCCCAGCTAAACCAGCCTGACTCCCTACCCTACCGATATTTCTATGTCTAGGTCACACCGCGGCGTTCTCGAGTTCGCCAAGTTGTGACCTTTTTCGTTGTAGAGCGGGTGACAAATTCGTTGTGCCGGCGAGCTGGCCGTGTGACCCGCTGAAGTGGTGACAGCGATCGCCACCAGGTTTGCGGCTCTTGTGACCCATGGGGGTGATCCGGCCGGGGATCGATCGCGCCCGGCGTGTGACCCCTTGGGGTGACAGATTCGGCGGATCCAGGATGTGAGTTTGTGACCTGTCAGGCCGTAGGAGGGTCAAGGGTATTTTCCAAAGACCTTATTGATGAACTCGTTAACGGCACCCGGTCCCGTGGAGATGGTTACGTCTCCATGCACACCCGGAATGTGCCGTAACGGCAAGCGAGAGCTGCGAAGAGGTCCGTTGTCGAACAGAAACAGAAAGTTGTCTCCTTGGGTGCTTTTGCATTGTGGGCAGGTATTGGCCCAATACTTACCACCAAATTGCTTCGAATATCTGAACTGAATAGTCGGGGGGCGGGGCTCCGGAGGTGCTGTTTCGGCAAAGGGAACGCCTTTCCACCAAAAGACTGGAATGACATTTTTGCACTTCCAGCAGGCTTCTTTGCCAGCGATGAACTGGGATCGGTCAGGATTGAATACCGGTGAATAAAGATGGCGAGGGATCTTCCACCGTGTCGCCGCCTGCACGATGCTCTTCACTTCATTCTTGCAGGGACCACACAGCGCTGTTTTAAGCCGTGAAGCTAGCGCCTCCCAGCGAAAAGGATTGGCGATTACGGCTTGGGCATCCAGCTCGATCCAGGGAACAGCTAGACTGCCTGACTTTACATCATCAACCGCATGGGTGTGCCGGATTTCTACTCCCAAGGCAATAGCCGATTCACGGTATCCAACCGCGTCGCAACGATACTCCCCGATGCGTACTTCTTCATCTGCTGACGTAAACGTTTTGGCTGGCAACAGCTGATCCACGGCCTGACCGCAATGTTCACACTCTCTGACAATCGTTATCGTCCTGTCAGAACTAGTGGCGTTGAGGTTTATCGTGTCTGCTATCAATCGCTTAGCGATTTTGTGAATCGCCGATTCTGTATTGCATCCGGTACCGGGCCGGTGAGCAAAATGCGCGGCCCGTTCTTCGCCTCGGCGCAAAGTTACCGCGTCACGACAATTAGGACAGTGGTACTGTTGCCCTTTGATAGCATCATTAGCAGATACCAAGCTTTCGAGATCACTTAGCGCATATGGGAGCTGGAGACCTCTTGGTGTTATTTCGTTATTCATACCGCCCTCCATCTGCAACTCTACCCTGCCGATTTTCCAATACCCAAGTCACACCTGGGCGTTCTCGAGAACAGCCAGGTGTGACTTCGACGCCGAAAAACCAGTTGGCTACGCGCCAGGTTTCTGCTGTGATTTTTGCTGCTGCAGAGTGGCAAGGTAATCACAGATGTCGATAGGCAGCCAAAGCTTCAGACCAGATTCATCAATGACCTCAAGGTCACTACCGCCCCGGTGAACATAAAAAGCCTTGGCTTCTTCATCCTTGGCATCAATGACTAGGCCGATACCACCGATCTTGTCGGAAACCTCGGATGCGGTGACGATTGAGAAGGTGAGAAGGCGCTTGCCATAACCCTGCCCTTTGTATCTTTTATCAATACCCATCTTGGCAAGCAAAAGGGCTGGCACAGGATTCTTAAGCTTTCGACCGGCGTAGCACTCATCCGGGATATCGATGCTTGTCGAGGTTAGCGTGACGTATCCCATAACGGTGTTCGGGTCGCCTGGATCTTCCAGAACATAGGTTCTGGTCATCCGCTTCTTGTCGGATGTTCTAGCGCTGTGCGCCAGGAAATCATTGAGGTCTTTGTTTTCGCAATCAAATTTCTTGCGGTTATGTCGCTTCTCAATCCTGGTAAGTTTCACTCGCATTTATTGTTTCTCCGTAGTCGAGCGCGTCCTCGATGAGCTTGCTCGACGTCGGCTTCCGGGGTCGTTTGTGATCCAGAAGTTCCAACATGCGATTACCCGTTTCCACGGATACCCGGATGCGTGTCATCTGATCGACCACCCTTTCGGCCTTGTCACGGGCAGACTCAATAAGGAACTGCGAAAGAGTCATGCCGCTAAGCTCAGCAGCTTGCGCTAGAAATTCTTGAGTTTCATGGTCGGTTCGCGCAACAAGGCGCGTACCTCCCTTGGTTCCTGCGTGAGAGTGCATTTTCATGTAAGCATTCCTTCATAATATTTATCGTTGGCTGGTAACCGGTAGTATTCCCCTAGCAGTCCAGGGCCATATCTCTTTGCGATTGCCCCTGCCACTCAAGCCGCGCCTATCCGTGCTCAGTTAAGAGCCATTACCAGCATGATCGATACTACGTTGCACCAAACAAACAGTCAATGTGTATGCCATTCCGGCACACAAAAGTAATGCGGGTGACATCTTCGGCCTGCCGGCGAGCTGGCCATGTGACCCGCTGAAGTGGTGACAGCGATCGCGACCAAGTTTGCGGATCTTGTGACCCATGGGGGGTAACCCGGCCGGGGATCGATTGCGCCCGCCATGTGACCTCTTTGGGGTGACAGATTCGGTGGATCCAGGATGTGGGTTTGTGACCTGTCAGGCCGTAGGAGGGTCAAGGGGTTGGTGCGGCCCGCAGCGCAGCGAGGACACGGCCCCTTGATGCTCAGGAGGGCGTTTCACCCTCGAGCCCTGGGAAAGGGCTGCCAGCGGCTGGCCTTCCCCATACCAAGCCATCGGTTGGGTCCAGGGCGCGGCCCTGGTCGCCCAACGGGCGAAATCGTTATTGATCTGGATCGAACTGGGGTGCCGGGAAGGAAGGTGGAGAGGGAAGACAGCATAGCCGTCTTCCCTCTCGCGCACATCAATTAGAAATCAATGTGCGTTTGATGATGCCAATCTACGATCTTACTTGCTTCAACAAGTAAAAGACCGTGAGGGGCGTAATATTCAAATATGCGCGTATTGCCAGTTTTCATATCAGTACGCATAACGTACAAATGATAGTCTACTGCAAAAGCACGCACTTTAGTTTGTGTGTTCTTTCCAACAAGAACGATTTCTTTCCCAAAAGGAAGTCCGTTCCGTTGGCTGATAAATGCCAAAGCGTTTATTTCACCTGAATCTGAATAAGCAGATTCAACGCCAATGACAAAATCAAAAGAACTATTGAATGATTTAAAGTCCAACATAAATATCTCCGGAGATTTGTTGGTAAGATTAAAAGTGAGCATTTCAATCAGCCGTAGTGCTCTATCGCTGATGGTTCGATATTACACGCAGACGCGCATTCTTTCTAGCTTCGCCCTGACGCCCTACCCTAGCTTTTCCGGTGCTTGTGATAATTTTTGATAATTAAATTCAGGTCATTCATAAGCCGTCGGAGAGGCTTTGCGTATATTTTTTCACGCTTTTTATATTCTGAACGCTCTACCACGCCTTTAAAGTGCAATTCTTTCAATGCTTTAGTGATTTCGTTCAGAATGACAAATAGGCGAATAAAGCTATTCACCAGTGGCGTACCTTTTCCCTTTTCTATCGTCACTGGGTACTGTTCGCTTTTTTCCAGGGATACGTTAACGGCCTTAACAATGGGGTCGTTTAATTCTTTCGTTAGCGCTTCCAGGGATACGCGCAATTGATTTTCTGTCTCTGAAATACGCTTACTAATTTCAGGACGCAGCTTGCGAGCCAGGGCGCTACTTAATTTGTGTTCTTCCCGTTTGTTGCTCGCAAAAGCCTCAATTGAAAAAAGACCTTCAGCTACGCGCTTACCGCTCACACGCGGATCGTTGATGCCCTTGTTGAAATAATCCTTATCCCAAAGGACGATCAAATAAATATCGTTAACAATGATTTGAGCATCATATTTTTTAGTGTCTTTCATTTGCAGCGCCTTTCAGTTTAATTACTGTCTCGGCAGGTAATTCTTTAATGGCCGCGTGCAAAAAAGGCAGTTCACTGCGTGCCTGCACGCCCGGACCTGGGTAGTCATCCCTGCAGAAATCCATAGTTAGAAAGTAATCCGGCTCACGGTTAATTCTAACTATTTCGTTAGCTAATAGTTTTGCCCATGACTCTTTTTGGTTTTCCAGGCACGTCGAGATAATGCGTCCCAGCCTGGACGCCGAATCGCTGTTTGGTTCTCGGCCTGCCGCAACTGCGCATTGCCAGTCGTTGAACAAAGCTGCGCCTTTTACCGGGTCATCGGTTGGATTCCCTGGCCCCATACGGGGCTCCCAGGGAATCACCCATAGAGACGGATCGTCTCTGAATCGCTCGTAGTCGTCAGGCTTCGCCAGTCGAACCATTGGCATGATTACTGGCCTTCCGCAGCAAGCGTGTTTAGACGTTCGTCAATTTGATTGGCGAGTTC
Organism: Marinobacter nanhaiticus D15-8W; assembly: GCF_036511935.1. NCBI lineage: Bacteria > Pseudomonadati > Pseudomonadota > Gammaproteobacteria > Pseudomonadales > Marinobacteraceae > Marinobacter > Marinobacter nanhaiticus. The sequence continues at coordinate 6,703 of NZ_AP028879.1, forward strand.
GCTTGCATCTTGTTCTGGCGACAGATCGAGCAATACGGCGAGCGCTTTCGCCTTTGGCTCACTCAGGCCCAGGTTAAGATACTGCGTCGTGTTCCCCTGACTGGTGCCCTCCCCTTCAGTTTCCGATTCGGAAACTTGCGGCTTTGGCTCGACTGGTTTCTTCTTTTGTTTTGGTTGAAGCGATTTGATGGCCTGCGGTACCGAATCGCCCTTCTCTATTTTCTTCTTGAGCTTTTCAATCTGCTTTTCGTCCAACTTCTTCAGGTCGTAGATCAAATTTACATCGCCGACCAGATCGCGGCGCACCAGCTCTTGTGCCGGTTCATCCAGGGTTAACACGGCCATGATCTTACTCAGCTGGGTTTTGTTCCTGATGCCATGCGCGATCATGATTTGCTTGCTGTCGAAGCCGAATTCTTCTTTGTCGCGTTGAATGGAGCGCGCACGCTGCCATAGCGTTAACCCTTTTTTCAGGGCATTTTCTGTTACATGGTCCAGGCGGTTTTCAACGGTAGCTCGTTTTTGAATACGGCAAGGGATTTCGTCAATTTCGGCTATGCCTGCTGCACGCCACCGGCTTTCACCTTTGATAATCTCGTGTTTGCCATCTTCATCGGCAGGTAGAACAGAAATAGGATCACGAACCCCGTACTTTTTCCCGTCCTGCAGCTCGATGCTCATTGAGTCCGCAAGGCTTTTTACATGCGCCACTGTGGCCGGATCGTCCCAATCGTCGCGATCCTGGCCGGGCTGAGGAACGATCTTGTCTCGCCGAAGGTAAACAATTTCGTTTTCGTTGTACTGCGGGCGATCCGCTTCCTGTGCGGCGCCACCCTGGATGAAGTCATTGACGTTTGGCTTGCTTTTCATTGGCTGTCTCCCAGGTTGGTTACTTCTTGAAGGAATTGATCCATTTCAGTGATGGCGTGCTGGTCTTTCTTCCATTCACTCACTACAGCGCCTTCACCGATGCAACGACGATAGGCCACACGCTCACAGATTCGCGCACTCAGCACTTCAAGTTCGTTTTCCTGCAGCCATTCAAACATTCGGTCAGCATCCTTTACGTGTGGCTGCGGCGACACCCTGGACAGCAGAACTCTGATTTTCAGGTCTGGATTGAAGTCTTTGGCAATTTCTGTGATTTCAAGCAGATCGGTCATCGAGGCAGAGTCGAGGTCGGAGGCGCCAACGGGAACAATGGCAATGTCGGCCAAGAGCAGGGCGCTACGCAGGCCCGATGAGTCGCGACCGCCCGCGTCGATTACCGTATTTTCGAAACCTTGGGACAGGTTGCGTCCTTCATCAAAGACAGCGCGGCCAGCTAGACAAGTTGTTGTCGGGCTAGGGCTCCTTTCGGCATCACGCCGCCAAGCCGCCCAAGAGGCGCCGCTTGCCTGGGGGTCTGCGTCTATCAGTAGTGCAGAGCCTTGGCCCGCGAGATGGGTTGCAAGGTGGATGGCGTTCGTCGTTTTACCGACGCCGCCCTTTGTATTCACAATGGCGTATTTCATTAGATGCCCTCGATGTCGTCCAGATCGGATAGGTCGACTCCGGATTTAGCCGGAGTTTTCGTATTCTTTTGGGTTGGCTGACCCTGGAGGATGCTTGCGGCAGCATCTTCAATGCTTTGTGCTTCGTCGTCAGTCAGTGGCTTGTATGTCGCCTTTGCTACGCGACTGTCCGTGGTTGAGGTCTCGATAGAGTGTTCCGGTTGAGCCGGTGTGTCGTTTTCAAAGTCGGGCACCGGGTCATCGTCGTTCTCTTGTGGTTCCAATGGCTGGTCTTCCCTTGAGTTCCTGGCGCCATTCTTGAGATCAGAAAACTGCTGTTGTATTTCTGACTGCCGGGCCGGGATGCCGTTAAGTTCTTTGACCGGTACCCAGCAGGTAAACAGGAGTTCGGCGAGCTTGCCGGGACGCTTGAGCATGGCAACTCGCTCAGGGAAGGAGAGCACTTGATTTGAGGTTATGAGCGCTTCTTCCTGTGTGCCTACCGTTCTTTCATCTGACCATTGTTCGGCACCGCTTTTGTTTCGTTGTAGCCGCTCCATACGTGTCACGGTCTTTTGAACGGTACCCGTTTTGCCGGATACCCATTGAGCAGTTTCAATATCATCCGAGCCATGGGATATGGTCAGTCGCGTGTTTGTTTCGATTCCGGCCCTGATAGAAGGCCCGTTTAGGGATTTATCGGGAATATTCATCAAATCGAGAATCGACTGATAGGCCAGCCCCATGCACATACCATTACCCAATACCGTTGCCAGGGCGTCAGCTAGTGAGTCAGTGACTATAAACCGGCACTCATCGATGTAAACGAGGGTAGGGTGCGGTAATGGCTTTTGCAGCGTAATTTGAACCATTTCGTCTACCAGCGCTATCGTCGCTGCACGTACCAGGGTGTCTTTAGTATGAGAGCGCACATACATCACCTTGCCCTCATCCATCGTCTGCTTAATGTCCAGTGAATTTTCCCTGTTCGCCAGCAGGGGAGGGAGGTTCATAAACTCTGCGACTTTCTCGAAAATGTCGCCACCCTCTTCGCGAATCCACTGGTGTTTAGATTCAGATATCGCACTGTGCTTGCCTTCAAGAAGACGCTTTAACTGTGCCAGCGATCCATCCCAATAGGGCATCAAATAATCGATAATTGCCCTTTCTTTCAGCTTGAAATGATCCGCGTTTGTGCCGGTCGCAGCCATCTTAAAAGCTTTAACTAGGCGCTCCCTACGGTCACGAATTGTGCCGCCAATGAAAGGCGAATAGTTGCCAGGGCCGACCCCGTTTAGGTCGAGGATTCCGGGTGCTGGTCGACCACTTATTTCGCAAGATTCGCGCATAATATCGTAGATGAACTTGTCGGGTTTAAGGTCGAAAAACCAAACCCCCCAACCCTTACGAATTGCTTGGTCAAGTACAACACCTTTATAGACGCCCTTGCCTGTTTGAGTTGGACCAAGAATCTTCGCGTGGGTCTTTAGAAAGTCCTCATCGGCCATATAAATGGGGTCGCCATTCTGGCTCATTCCCAGAAACATTTGGTCATTTTTATAGTATGTTCTTGGGTCAAAATTTTGCGGCTTTAGGCGCTGGTTCTCGACGCGAATATCAGACAAATTATCTGCACTCTGACGCAAAGAAAAGCGACGCCAAAAAGCTGAAAGTTGAGGCGTAATAAAGCGCTCAAAAGAGAGCTTTAAAAAGGGCGGTATTACGGCAACGACAATCAGCGACCACCAGAGGTTTGTTGATGCTTCTGTCAGCTGGTCATAGAGGCTTTCCATGTATCTATTGGCATCACTGCCCAGGTGCCATTTAGCGAGTCCATATACAGCTAGAAAGAAGCAGGGGATGACCAAAATTAACAGGATAAGGGCGAGTCGCCGTAGGGAGACGAGAAGAATTTCAATAGGAGTTTTTTCGTCAGTTTGACGAACGGCACCACCTGTAAGGGTTACGGTAAAAACACCTAAAACGGCGGCAATTGATAACGCTACCCAAGGATTGGCGTTATCCAAAATGATCCGCAAAATCTCCATTTCCACTCCCTTGATAAGGAGTTTCCGATTCGGAAACTTGGCGCAATTGATGTCGCGTTCTGGTAGTTTCCGAATCGGAAACTCTGAACGCTTCAGCCTCGGTTTCCGATTCGGAAACATTTTCGCAGGCCACATGATAATTTTTATGGTATGCGCATACTATGAAAATTTCAATAGGACCTGCTATAATAAAAAGCATAATAAATGCCATATTAAATAGGCCGTTTTTATGCGTCCAAAACCACTGATAAGCGATTGGCCTATCGGCCAAAGTGTAGCGGCTTTCAGCCGCAACACTCGCCTTCGGGGGAGCGCCCCTCCGGCTTATGAGGGTTCCGCAAATGCTCCACCCTCTTTGGTGTTTCGGCCCCTGAACGGTGCCGAAACACCAAATTCACCCGCGCGAGCGTCCGGCTTACGCCGGACCCACCTCCTCCGGAGCTGCGCCGCACTCCCAATTCGAGTCCCAGTCGGGGCTGGTCCGTCTCTTGTCCGTAAACACGGCTTGCCCGAAAGGGTGGTGCCTTGGCACCTTCCGCCTTCGCTCCAGTTAGCCTTTGGCACCACCTTTTCGGGTCGTCCGGCGAGTCTGGACGCCTCGCCTACCGCCTCCGAACGAGGTGGGTCCGGCGTAAGCCGGACGCTCGCGCAGAATGCGCGGGCCAGAGGCTTCGCCCCCTGGTTTCGTCCTGAACGGACGCAACCAGGGCAGACCGAAATCGGGGGAAGACACCCCCGATTTCTTGTCCGTCACGTAGGCGTGACGGCCATCTGTCTGTCTTCTTTTTTCCGCGAATTGGGCTGCGCTATCGCGCATCGCAATTCGCGGAAACCGCCGTGCCCCGCATCCGGGTTCGGCGTCGTCAGGATTGCGTTGCTGAATCATCGCCGGCGTCGGCTCGATCCAGCATCAACCCTGAGTAGGCTACATTGGTTCACTGAATCTCACGATGCCGGGAGGGGCGGTTTTCCGCTGCCGGTAACTCGACGTTGGAGGTTGCTTAATGGATGAGTTTTGGGGTGGTGGGCACGGATCGCACAAGCGTGGTAAAGACAAGATTGAAAGGGTGATTTTGTGGCTCGCGTGGTTCGATTATTCGGACCGTAAAACTATTGCTCTGATGTTGGGTGTAAAGGAGCGCGGGCAGGGCGCTTTTTTTAAACGCCTGGAAGAAAGCGGTTTCGTCAAAGTCGATAAAGCGCCAGGCCTGAAACACAGTATCTACAGCCTGGGTGATGCTGGCTTTGACCTGGCTAAAATCTTGGCGCCAGAAATCGATCTAAAACGTCGGCGGCGGTTGCCCGCCTGGATCACGCTGGTTCATTCGTTTTCGATCCAGTCCGCTGTGATCCATCGCATGGATCAGGTGGACGGCATCTATCCTGAGAAAACACTCAAGCACCTGCGAGCTGTTCGTTTACCGGATGCGATCCTGCAAATGAAAAACGGTGAGCGAGTGGCCGTTGAAGTCGAGCTTCAACACAAAGCCACTGCTCGCGTTTATCACATCTATCTTGCGCACCTGCGCAACATCAAAAACGAGCATTACGACCGGGTGCTTTACCTTTTCCCCAAAGAGACGTTGCGACGTCTCTATGAAGAAAAGTTTGTCGAGCCGATGTGGCCGATCTACAAGCTGAACGATCAAAGCCGTCTCGCCATGGACAACACCCGGCAGTTCGACGCATCCAACGTGCAGCAGGCTCAGTTGTTCCAATTCAAAACTGAGGAGCTATACACCCTATGAGTTTCAAAGAGACGTTGATCGGTAATGTTCCGGAGAACGAGGCGGACGGCTGGGATCTTCTTCTGCATTATTTTGAGCCCTTGGCTCAATACTATGCAGATCCGGAAGTCACCGAAATTCTGGTCAATCGCTTTGACCATATTTTGGTTGAGCGGAACAACAAGATGGAGGTGTGCGAAACCACATTCGGTGACGAAAACGCGCTGCAGAAGTTGATGATTCAAATCGCCAACCGGTTGCACCAAAGGCTAGACGACGATCATCCGATCCTCGATGCGCGTTTTCCCGATGGTTCGCGTGCCTGTTGCACGCTGCCCTCGGTATCGCCATACGGCGCCACCATGACGCTTCGAATTGCGCCAAGACGCCTGCTCACCTTTGATGACTTGGTTGAGAAAGGAAGTCTGACTCAGGAGATGGTGGATTTCCTGCGAGAAAAGGTGGCAGGTGCGGCAAACATGCTGGTATCCGGTAACACCGGTTCCGGTAAGACAACTGTTTTGCGAGCCGCCGCCGCTTTCGTCGACAAAGGGGAACGGGTGATTACCGCTGAAGATACCCAGGAACTACACCTGGGGAAGATGTTGCCGAACTGTTTGCCGATGGAAGCACCGAAGCGGAAAACTGACTTCCCGGTCACGCTCGCAACGCTGATAAAAACCATGTTGCGGCAGCGTCCGGACCGGGGGTGGGTAGGGGAGATTCGCGACGGCGAAGCCGCCGATGCTTTTCTCCAGCTCTTGAATACCGGGCATACCGGGTGCGCTTCCAGTCTTCATGCCAATAGTTGTGAGGATGCGATCGCCCGCATTCAGTACCTGATTGCCACCCGTGGTGGCATCAGCTACGAATTGGCCGGGCGGCAAGTTCTTGGATCGGTGCAGTTGCTGGTTCACGCTTCCAGGAACTACCAGTTCGGGCGAAAGATTACCGAGATTTGCATGGTGGAGGATGGCGTCGTTAAACCGGTATTCCGGTTTAACGACGCCACCGGCCAGCATGAGCGGGTGGGGTAGATTGGTTTCGCCCGTTGGGCGACCAGGGCAGCGCCCTGGACTTTCTATGGTCGGCAGCAGACTCTCTACCTTCGGCGCGGAGCGCCGAAACGTCCGAGACTGCTAAGCGCCTCCTTCCTAGCGGTAATGGCGCATCCTGCGCCATAACCGCCGAGTATGATCCCCGCTTACGCGGGGTCCCGGTACCGGCAACCTCGCGGCTTACCGGCTCCCGTCCGGGCTCTGAAATCTCTACTGATTGCTTAGTATCGGGAAGGCCGCCCGTGGTCGTCCTTCCCCTGGTGGCAGGGTGTAGCGCCTTCCAGGGCGTCAAGGGGCCGTGTCCTCGCTTCGCTGCGGGCCGCACCCACCCCTTGACTCCCTTCCTGGCGAGGCGGGCTTAGACGGGCTCTAGAGGGCAATCCAAATTATCTATTAAAGCCTTGTTTTGCATGGGTAATATAAACCCTAATAGGGTTGTAAATAAACCCTTTTAGGGTTTATAATTTGTTTGTCGGTTGAGGGAAACCACCACTTTCGCCCAGGCCGACAAAAACCACCCTTCAATACGAGGTTTTCGATATGACCTACCAAGCTGAAACCACACCTGCAGTCAAAGCCACTCTCATTCCTGAGTCCGAGCGCATGAATGCCTTGCCGACGTTTTTCGGTGTGCGGCACATGCTCATGGTCGAACAGGCGACTTACGGGTCCCTGTCCGATATGTGTCATGCGTACAACGGCGGACTTTGGGACTTCTACGCACTGAGCAACGGCGGCTTCTACATGGCCCCGGCGACCGATCAGGCTTTCCGGCTGGTTGTTCCGGGGAACGGCTTTGACGGCTCCATGAGTGCTGACGCCGCAGGTGTCGTGGCCTCCCTGGTCGGCATCAATCGCGCCCTTTGGGCGTCTGGCTCCGAAGTGTTGAATTCGCGCTTCTATCAGCTCCGGGAGTTCGCCCTGGATCACCCTGAGAACGCACAAATCTTCGCAGCCATCGACTGATGCGGGTGGCCCGGCGCAAGCCGGGCCTACCTCGACCACGACAAGGGGAGGAAGTCATGCCTAATCCAGTGTTTTTCACCCTGCAGCAAGTGGCGTCACGCGAAGCGTGGCAGCAGGTGCGCGCTAACGGTTGCGCCTATGTTGCGGAAGACTGCGCAAAAGTGTCGTTCGTCAAAGAGGGGCAGGGGGAAGCCCTGCAGGTCGTGCTGATGGAGCGCAAGCCGTCAATCACGGCGCGTTTCACTCAGTACCGGCTGCAGTACCTGGGGGCGGTCTATTCGCCAGCCTGTGCCCTGGACAACCTGTTGTCGATGATGGATTACGACCTGTCCGGACTGATTACCGTGTGTGAAGCCCTGCGGTTTGTTGATCACGGTTTTGGGGTGTCAGTCGGGGAAGTGTTCGGGGTGGTTGTTAATCGCTCTCAGGTCGCCTCTGCGCTGATCTGCAATCCGTTCGATGAGTTCTGCAGCCAGGAGGCTGTTTGCAGTGAGCGGGTCGTCAGGAGCGGGTCACACCTGGCTTAACCAGGTCCGCGGCCGTTGTCACCCGAAGTGGTGACGCGGCCGCGCCTCGATCGCGCCCGTGTTGTGACCCTCTGAGGTGACACACGATGCAGATCCAGGAGCTGAACGTGTGACCTAGACAATCACATACGCAGGGATTATGAATATGCGCTTTCGTCGCCATCAACGATCAGAGTTTCAGGAAACCTCTCGCAAGCGGGCAGCCTTGCTGCGCAAGCAGAAGAGGGAGCGCGAGGCCTTGCCCTTGTTCGCAGACCAGATTGCCGCCGAGCAACCGAGCGTCGAGACTGTCATGGGCGAGCGCCGGGAGCGTTGGGCAAGCCAGGAAGTAAAGCAGCGGCAAAGCCGCGCCATTAAGTGGCGCGAGGGTCGCGCCAAACTGCACCAGTATCCGGCTGCGCAGCGGCGCCGGTTACTGGATTTCTGGAATAGACACCGCTGGTTTCCGGCTGATCCGGTCTATCTGCTCGAAATGCTGAATATGTACGACGGTGGGCGGCTCGATCTGGACGCGCCGGGTGTGCTTGTAGAGCGGTAGGCCGAAAACTTAGATGGCCCTGGCTAACCACCACAGAAAGCCAGGGCCGTACCGTTTACCACCCTTCAGGAGGTTTACAGTATGTCTAGTATGAATTTGGGGCAGGGGATAGACAATAGCATCCAGCAGATGCGGGCCATGATCGGCGCCATGGAGCGGGAGGAACGGCACCTTGTAAAGCAGGGGTGTCTGAACGCTCATATCCACTTTAAGGCCAGGAAGGCCGGCGGCCCCAAGAACATCATGTATATGTACGAGCCCGTCGATTCGACGGGCAAGCGTCCCTATCATCATGTTGGCGTCGATAAGAAAGCCCAGGAAGAAGCCCGAGGGAAGGTTGAGCGGGAGCATAAACGCCAAGGCATTGCCCGGCGCCGGGTGGAGTTGGAGCGCGACCTGCAGGAACTCACCCGGCACCTTGAATCGTTGAGTCGTCAGTTTGATTGGCTGGTGGAGTCGGCCAGCTCTACAGGTAAGGAGTATCAGTTTGAAATCGCAATCTGAACCAACGAACTTGGTTACCGCTTTTCGCGATCTGAAGAAAAGCCGGGAAGGTCTCTCGCTTGCGGCTGTGCTGCGAGAGGTTAACCCGGCGCTGGGGCGGAATTATCGCAACCACCACATCACCCGTATGGAACGGGGGGAGCGGGCGCCGGATCAGGTGTTCCACAACTATATGCTGCGTTATGTGCTGGAGGCTGAGTTAGGCGGGTATGGGTTGACCAAGGATCAGATCGAAGCGATCTATGAGCGCACACGTCTGGCTGAAAAGCCGGGCGATTAGCGCCAATTGTTAAATTGTGTAAGCGATTTCTTACAAACCTTTCAGAAAACAGCCACTTGGACCACACCTGCTGCGTGTCCAGAATGGCTGCGGTACAGGGACGAACTCTCTGAGCGTCGAGTTGTTAGGTATCAATGGATGATGCCAGTTTAATCCTTAGCGTCACTGGTCAGTATGCGGCGTAGTTCGGCTTTGAGGCTTTCATAGTCCACTACGTAGGCTGGATCGAATTGTTCCTTCCGCTCTAACGCCAGCTCACACAACGCTCTAATGACCAAGGATTTCGACGGCCTCCCGAAGAAATCTTCAGCGTTCACGCTGTCTACGAAACTTTCCTTCGTGTCCTGCGAAACATCAACCGGCAACGAGATGTTTGTCGGAGCTGCTTTTTGGCGCTTAGCCGGTTTTTCCCTCATTTGAAACCTTATTTTTCGTGCAACGGGGTTGCGTACATCCTCACCTTTCGGTAATGATATACGCAATTCATATGCGCAAACCGATTGCGCAATTCGAAGCCTGGGGAGGCGATGTCATGGCTGAGCATAAAAACCCGAATCTCAAAAATAAAGTCGTTTTTACGCACCGCCGCGAGGTGTTGGGCATCCCGGAGAAGATTTTCTTTTCCCTTTGCGCTTTGTGCGTGTTCGCCGCCTTCGTCTTTTGCGCCTACCTGGGTTGGTCGGTAGGAGCCCCGTTATCGGTGGCCCTGGTCGTTCTTGTGTTCGTGCCCGTCTACCTCGTTCACAAGGAGGACCACGACGCTTATTCAGTCTGGATGCGAAGCCTGATCACTCCATCCCGACTCACAGCAAGTCGCATCAAGCCGCGTCGGCTGGTGCTTCTTACCTGGGACGGAGAGCGTTCCCAAACAACCTCACTAAGCAAAAAAGGAACAACGGAATGAAGCAACTCAAGCTCTATCTGGTTTGGCTGGCGAGCTTTGCTTTTGCGCCAGCAGCGCTCGCGGTCGAGAACAACGAATTGGACCTGGGGTCACCGGCTGACGGGCCGCTGGCCGCGATTGGAACGTTCATGCAGGAGCTGATCGATTTTGTCGGTGGCCCAGGCGTGCTGTTCATCGTGTTTGTCTGTGCTGTTGCCGCAATCGGCTTGTGGGTCGCAGCTCCGAAGATGGGCGGAACTGCCATTGCAATGCTCCTGCGGGTGCTCGTTGGCGGCATCCTGATCTTCAACGTTGCACTGATCATTACTTGGCTCCAGGGCTTCTAAAATGGCTAATCAGGCGGGATCACCCCTTAACAAAGAGCTATACGCTGCCGGTGCATGGGACAACTATATGTTGTCCCATGCAGGCTCGATCATCGGGGGCCTGGAGCTTTCCGGGCTCGATCCGAAAGGGTTGAACGATGCCGACTTTGAAAGCCTCTCGGTGCTTTTACGCAACATCCTGCAGGGCCTCGAACAGGAATTGGTGGTTACCCAGTATTACTGGCACTTCGAGGGCGCCCAGGTGCAGTTGCGCAACCGTGACAACCCACGCAGTCAGTTGCTGTCGGAGCGCCGTAGCAACTTCCTGAATAACCGGGGCTTGAGTGGGTCAAGGCTGCATTGGTTGCTGGAATGCCCGCCTGAAAACAACCTCAATAGCGCGCTGTCCGTCGGTGCCCTAAAAGCGATTTTTGGGGCGCCGTTCGACAAGCGGGCACGTGAACAGTTGCGGGCCATGTTCTCGGCTCGTGGCGCATGGATTCTCGAGCAGGACGAGCTGAAACGGCAGGTGCGGGAGGTGACCGATGCCCTGGCGAGTCTGGATGCTCGCCTGCAGGTGCTGTCACCTCAAAAAGAAATGATGGAGCGGGCCCAGCTTTGGGCTTTGAATCGCGCCATCGTCAACCTCAATCCAGGGTATCTGGAAACCGCACTTCACGAAGCCGTTCCCTCTGATCATTGGGACCAGCTATTACCCGATGGCGACATTCAACAAGTTGTGGTTGATGGGCTCGATTGCCTCAAGATCGATGGCGCCGTGCCCGTCTATGCTCGCATCGTCACCGTCGGCGGTTATGGCGATGAGTATGTGCCTGAAGGCGTATGGGGACGAGGTAATTCACCGCCCATGCTCCAGAGTGGCAACTACCTTATTGTTTCCCGGTTTCGCCCGCTATCGGCTTTAGGGCGGGGCATGATGCTCGCCAACAAGAAGAACGAGCTTTACCGGAATCAAATGTCCCTTGGAACGATGTTCAAGGGTGGTGATGTATCGGGCGAGATTGAACGCAAGATTCAAGACAACCAGCACCTGAAGGATATGACACAGGAGCTGGCCGAGGCGACGAATACCGGCGACCGATACGGCTACTACCAGTCCCACGTTGTGCTGTTTGACACGAACCCACGGAAACTGCGGGATAGCGGGCGGAAGATGGAGAATGCGCTGAAGCAGAATGGCCTGCATCCAGTGTGGGAGTCTGCAGGGCTGCTTTCCCTCTATCCGCAGCTCCTGCCGGGCTACCCCAAGAAGTCTTACCGTTCTGCAGAGTTCAATACCTCTCAGGCGGCGGCGTGTTCGCAAATCTTTAAGTCCAGCGAAGGCGTGCGGCATTGGGGCGACAAGCGAGAAGAAGCGCTTTATATCCTCGAAAGCGAGGACGGCACACCGTTTCATTACACGCCGTTCGTGGGCGACAAGTGTCTCGTGATCGGTGTCGGGCCGACCCGATCCGGCAAGACCTTCATGAAAAACGTCATGGCCGGTCACTTCATGAAATTTGGTGGCCTGTACCACGCAATTGACGTTGACCCAGGTACTGAACCGCTGGCGCGTTTCTTCAGGGAAGACGGCGGTATTTTCCGCCTGGATGACGTGGAAACGTCTCGCGGTTTCAACCCGTTCGTCGCGGCACGGAACGACCGCGACCCACAGTTCACCTACCACCTGCTTAGCCAGCTCCGGTTGATGCTCCAGATGAACGAGAGCAAAGAAATGCAGGAGCTGACCGCTTCAGAGCAAAAGGCGCTGGATAAAGCGATTCTCGATGTTCTGGAGCTGCCGCCCGAAAAGGTGTCACTCAAAACCCTGTCAGGTGTTTTTGAGCATGTTACCGAGCTGAAAACCAAGTTCAGCCGGTGGCTGCGCGGAGGCATGTACGGCGGACTGTTCGACAATGTTGAGGACGGTATTGGAACGCTCGATAGGCGCGTTGCGGCCTACAACTTGGCGGGCGTAAAGGATACGCCGGAGCTGGCCGCGCTGGCTATGAACGAGCTGTTTTTCAGGGTGACGCGGCTATTCGAAGACCCTGCCTATCGGGCGATGCCCAAGTTCCTAGAAATGGACGAAGCACAGTATGTGCTATCCATCCCAGGCGCCGCCGAACGTGCTGTTGCCAAGGCGCGGACGTGGTTCAAGCATAACGGTGGTATGGGTTTCTGGAGTCAAAGCCCGAAGCACTTTATGGACATTCCCGAGTGGGAAACCCTTCGTTCGTCGGCCACCACGTTCATTTTCATGGCTGATCAGGAAATGGATTGGGACAGCTATAAGCGGGCGTTCAAGCTCAAGGATGGCGAATGCGAGGCCATCGCCAATCTGATCCCGAGGAAGCAGGCCTTCATCATCCAACGAGAAATCGGGATATCCAAAACGGTGAACATCAACGCCGCACCCGAGGAATACGTTGTCGCCACCAGTCGTCCGCACGAAGCGATCATCGTCAACGAAATGCTCGACAAGTACCCCGATGTAGACGAAGCCGTAGACCACGCCGTTAAAGCCATCTTCACGGAGGATCAGGTATGAACCACGTTCGCACCCTATTGCTGGCAATGGTTGTCCTTGGGTATGGCCCGAATGCGTTTAGTTCGGGCATCCCAACGGTCGACGTTGCGAATCTCACGCAAGCCGTGCAGCAGTATCTGAATGAGCTGGAGCAGTACGCGGAAATGATGGACCAGGGCGCGACTCAGCAGCAGGAGCTGCTAAACGCAGTCCACCAGTACGAGCAGATGCTGACCGAGTACGAGCACATGCTGCGGCAGATGGAAGCGCTCGAAAACAAGGTGTCAGCCAGGGACTGGGAAGGCATCTATGCCATGTACGAAGACATCATCAATTCATTCCCAGCCAATGAACCGGATTACAGCGATCCGGAGTGGCAGGAGACGAACGAGCAGGTTGGTGGCGTCTACGAGCGGGGCTCCGAGCTGGAGCAGATAGAAGACGAAATTGAGGGGATGCCTTACACCGCCGATTCGCAGGGTGTGGCAATGGAAAATACAAGGCAGACCTATAACCGCGCCCAGCTAATAACTGGTCAGCAAATGGCAGTGAACGAGAACAGTAAGCGGTTAAAGCAGCAAATGCTCATATCGGATCGTCTCGACCAGAACCGTCTAGCGCTGGGGCCTGAGTCACACCTGCAAACTTTGCAGCTTTTGGCAGAGCAAAATCAGGCAATTCTCGATGCTTTGCATCAGCAAATTACCGTGACCAATACCGAGCTTCAGTATGCGAACCAGCTAGATGCTCATGTTTACGCCAAGGAGCAAGAAGGCCTGCAGGCAACGCGGAATGAGATTCAGGCGGAAATGGGCGAGCCACTCACTATCAACGAAGACCCTTTGGTTAACTTCTAGGACTCTAACTATGAAATTTCCGTTTGCCGCTTTAGTGCTTGGATGTTTGTCGATCAATGTTGCTGCTGAGTATATCGATGAACAACAAAAACAGATTGACCTCAATAAAAGGGAATTCGTAAGGGAGGGGTTCAAAGCCTGCAGTGAAAAGAGCTTCGAGACAGTTGGTGCGCGTGAGGAATGCACAACACCTGTACTCACCAAAGCCGAAGAAAAGTTTCCCGGACGGGGCACTGATATTTACGCCAAACAAACCTACTCAGGCCTCACTGAGTCGGAGGCAATCGCAGAGCTGAAATCGCTTCACTCGCTTTACAAGAAGGTCGAGGACAACTTTTCGAATCAGCCCGGTGTCATCACGCAAGATGACTTGAACCATGAAGGGTGGTGGATTCAGGAAAATATCCTTGGCATTCCGTCTATGGTCGGACGCCCGCCTTGGTTTAAGGAATGCGACGGTGAAGTCAGTGCCGAACACGGACGAGCCGAAGTTGAGTTCTGTTCGCTGTATGAAGAAGGGGAGGCCGAGTAATGATCTTCACTCTGGTCGGTCTTCTAGTTGTGGCGTGCCTCGCTGCGGGCTTCGTCTTCGGACGGGGGTCGGTACGTGGCGCCACGGTCGCCCAGGAGGCGCCGGCGACGGAAGGGGCTGACCTGTCCGAAATGAAGGTCAAAAAGCCCAAGCGCTTGCGTCGGTTCTTCTATTGGGGTGGCGTTTTCTTCGTCGTTGCTGCCATCCCGTTGCTGATGGTCGATCCAGCACACGCAACGCTGTCGGAGGCGATGCGCGATTCCTTTTCCAACGAGCTGCGCAACTTCGTTGTTGGGATCATGGCCGACAGCACGAATGCAGTAAACCAGTGGAGCTGGATGCTGTTCTTGTTCCTCGCGTTTCTTCTGGTGGTTCGTGAAGTCGTCGTGTTCATCGCTAACGGATTTACTGTCGTTTCACACGCGGAAGCCGTCATTTTCTTCTTCGCCACCTTGGCAATTATGGGCGGGTATAGCGAGTTCACCGACGCTATTTGGGGTGTTGGTGTTGGCCTTGGGAATGGGTATCAGTCGGCCCTGGTTGGAAATACCGACAACTTCTTTTTGAGTCAGTGGGTCTCTAAATCAATGTCTGCGGTGTCCCTGGAAGACATCAGTATTTTTGACTCCATCAAGCTCGCTATTTATTTCGTCCTTTGGCACCTGATTGCCATGTTTCTGGATGTTGTTACATGGATCGCTGGAGTATGGGCGCATTTCGGCTATGCGCTTGCGAAGGTTATAGGGATGGTATTCATACCGTTTCTTTTGTTGCCTAGCACGCGTCCGCTTTTTGATGGCTGGTTTAAGTTTCTAGTCGGCTTCGTTGTTCTTCTAATCATGCTCAAAGCGACCCTGGTTATTGCTGCGATATCCGTCAAAAGCATTTTGGGCACCTTGGGCGTTACATGGACGACTGAATATGGTGAGCCAGTCGGTGTTGTCGAAGTAGCTAAGGAGAATTTTTATCTCTTGGCTGACTCTTCCTTGATGTTGTTTGTTGCCGCTCTTTTCGTTTTATCGAGTTTTGCATTTGCGGCGGCGCTTGCCAGTGGGGCCGGATCACCGAGCGGTGCATTAGGCAACCTCGCTAAGAAAGCTATCCACAAGCTCAAGTAATCACCTGACTTTTGAATCTCGGGAGTGCCCTATGACGGCCAATATGGATGATGCTGCGTTTAAGGCTGCGTCGATGAATTCAGATGAACCTAAAAGACGTTCGGAAACCACTGTCGATAGAAATCGCTGGTTCATCTTTTCCATCTTTCTATTAGTTCTTTGCTTCTTCATGGGGGCATTCGCTTGGTATGGCTTCAAGAAGTCAGCCAATAACACCGAATTGGTGTGGGTGAAGCTCTATCCGGATGGCACCTGGGACGTGTCCGAGTTTAAGCCCCAGGACCAACAGCTTTTCTTTAAGTCCACCGTGGATGCGTTGCTGGAAAAGTACCTTGTGAAGCGTTTCGGCGTGCTGCCGGAAACCGTGAAGCGGGACTATGCCGAGGCGGCGACATTCATGTCGCCCTCGATCTATCAGAACTTTGTCGACACCCAGGCGAACGGCGGGTTCGATGCGATCCAGAAAGCCGCTGATATCCAGGCTGACACCAAGCGGGCGACGCGAATTGAAATCGAGTGGCGGTTTGCCGACCACTACGATCAAGTGCCCGCCGTGTTCGGAAAGGAGGAAGGGCAGGCGATCCGGACGAATGTCTACTTCACCCGTACCCGCAAGACCTCGACGGGCATGCAAATCGGTGAGCCCGAACACCTGATTGCCCGGCTTCAGTGGCGACTGCTCAGCAAACAAGAACTCGCGCAAAAGTCACAGGCGTGGCTGCGCTCCAATCCCATCGGCCTGCAGATCATCAGCCAGGACGTTATTGACGATCCGGCTGCAGAACAAGCTCAGAAGGAAGGTAACTAATGAAACGTCTCGCGATTGCATTTACAGCCCTGGTGGCCGGATCCACCTCTCTCTATGCCCATTCGTCGGATACGTCTTGCCGTGAGGTTCATTGGAAGCCGGGCAAGATTATCGCCGTGCATTCTGCGATGAACCTGGGGACTCGGGTGGACCTTCCTTCAGACCTCGTAACGGCTCCGGTGGCCGGTAATCAGGAGCTTTGGAATGTCGAGGGTGCTGCCGATCAGGTATTGATCAAGCCCAATAGTGCCGCCTCACAGGGCGAGCGTACCGTGGTGAGAGCATTCACCAAAGACGGCCATTCCTACGATATCGCCGCTAAGCGCGTGAAGGCGGGACACGACGATATCTGCGTGACCGTGCAGCTCGACGGTGAAATGTTCTCTGACGATGCCCGCAGCGCCCTAGAAACCCTTTCCAGCCGTCGCAGCTACGCCCAAGCCAACGCGGCGGGCGCCGCCCAAGCGGCACAGTTGCGCAAGTCACTGCTGGAGCAGGCGCAGAGTGCCGACGAGGAAAAGCGTAAGGCTGTGATGGAGGCCCTGCGCCGCTTCCGGTACCACATCTACACCCGTTACGACTGGAGTGGCGATAACAGCTTTGCCACCCATGATCTGATTTCGGACGTGTACGACGATGGCCGGTTTACCTACATCCGGTTGCACAACCCAAATCGCGGCTTGCTGTCCGTCGAAACCATCGTCGGCGGTAAGACTGCCATCGTGCCGACCAAGTACGACGACGCTTACGGTATGTACCGCATTAACGGCATCTACCCGGAATTCACACTCCGGATCGATGAGGCCGAGCTGACCGTCAGCCGGGCCGACGCCAAAACACACGGCGAATTCTAAGGGGAGGCGGCGACCATGGTTCAAGAATCTGATCCCCGGATCGACGAACGCCCGGCGACGCACAAGAAGAAGATGCAAACGTGGCTGTTTGCCGCTGTTGGCTTGGTGCTTCTGGTGCTTGGCACGCTGATGGTGATCAACATCGTGCAGCAGATGGGCGGCGGTGATGATGCCGCCCAGGCCAGCGAGGCGGGCACAACGAAAAATAGCGAGGACCAGCAGCCCGACCGGGAACCGAGCCGGGCAGCGGACTTCGACCGGCTGGTTGATAACCGCACCCCGAGCCGGAACCTGAACGACAGGCCTTCAGACGCTTTCTCGCAGCTCCAACCCAAGCCAGAACTTGCGCCAGTACCTGCGCCGAGGGAGGGCCAGGAAGCGCCCCAGCAGGTGACTGAGGCACCCCAGGAGACCCGCGAGGAAAAGGCCCTGAGCCAGTGGAAAGCGCGAGAGCAGATTCGCGCCCTGAATAGCGCCAGGGCCGAATGGGGCTTCGAGTCCGCTTCCGATTCAGCCGGTTCGATGAGTGACGACCGGGAAGCCTACGAGCAGGTTTCCCGCCCGTTGAGCCGCGAAGGCTCCATCGAGCAACGGCGCCAGGAGGTTCGCGACCGCATTGAGGAAGCCAAGAAGCTTCGGCAGAAGCTACTGGCCGATGCCAAGGGTGGGGCGGCACCCGCTCAGATGCAGCAAACCCAGCAGTCGCTGCAGCAGGTCACACAGCAGTTTGATGAGGCGCCCGAGAACGTTGCCGGTTACACCGCTGAGAACACCTATAACGCCGATATCGCCGGAAAGATGAAGCTGCCACCGGGCACCATTATCCCGGCAGTGTTCGCGCAGAAAGCGATTTCCGATTATGACGGCTCCACCCTAAAAGGCATTGTCGATCACGACGTTTACGACATTTCCAGTGAGTACGTTCTGATTCCGAAGGGCACCGAAATCATCATGAAGGTGAACCGCATCCAGAACGTCAACGAGCCAATCCAGGCCCGGATGGGCATCACCGTGGAAAAGGGCGTTTTGCCTGACGGCAAGGTGCTCGACTTCTCCAAGGCAACCGGCATGGACCGTGAGGGCGTCGGCGCCATCAAGGATCAGGTGAATTACCACTTCATGGCGCAGTTCCTGGGTGTTGCGGCATACGCACTGGTTAGCAGCGAGTCCAGCCGGGAAGGCTCTGGCCTGGATAACGACAGCACCTACGCCGGAGAAGTGGGCCAGTCCATGCGTGAGCAGTTCGCGCCGCTGGCACAGCGATACATCAACCTCGTGCCAACCATCACCATCCGTCCGGGCCAGTCCTTCCGGATCATGCTGGAGGAATCCCTTTATGTGGAACCGTGGAAAGACCTTTATGCGCAGTACGTTAACTAAAACCGCCCTGGCATTGATGCTGATACCGGGCATGGCGCTGGCCGGACAAGCCGAGCTTCAGACGCTACAGCCCATGCTGGCTCAGGCGGAAGAAGGGGCGCCCGCGCCTGTCGCTGAGCGTCAGCCAAAGGGGCCGACACCCAAGCCCGCAGCCATCGATGTAAACCCGCTCACGCTCTATGTGCGCACGGTATATCCGGACGATGTAAACACGGTTGGCGAGGCCGCGCAGTACCTGCTGCAGGCCTCTGGCTATCTACTGGTCACCGACTACCCGGCGCCGTCCAGGGCGAAGCTAATCGCCGAGAAATCCATTCCGCCCATTGCCAAGGTGCATCGCACCATGCCGGTGATGGATGCCCTGCAGCTACTGATCGGTGACGACAATTGGATTGTGGTGGACCACACCCACCGTCTTGTTTCATTCGCGGAGGAAAAGTAATGGTTTTGCGCCTTTCTATCGTCCTGGCCCTGGCCATCGCGGCAGGTGGCTGCAGCACCGTGGAAGTTTCCGGTACCGGCGACTTCTACACGCTGTCGGATCGGAATGTCATCGAGCGCGATCTGACACGGCCTGTCGGCATCAACAATGAGCCGGAGTACCCGAAGTACCACACCTTCCCGGCGCCGCTCTGAGGGATACGGAATGTCCTTTCTGAAACGAACGTTCAGCGGCGCGGCCCTGTTGGTCGCGTTTAACGTTGCCCCGGCATTGGCTGACGACCTGTCCGATGAGAGGTTGCTGTATGCGGACCTGTTCGGCGGGAAGACCGGCGCCACGACATCGACGGCGCCAGAGTCAGGTGAACGCTGGATATCGTTCGAGTCCGATGACCGGCAGGCCTGGAGCGCCGAACAGGTCAACGCCATGCGGGAAGCCTTCAAGCCCAAGCCGGAGAAGGCCAAGCAACCAGCTGCCCAGGATCAGGGCGCAAGCCGCCCTTATGCGGCACTGGTTGAGCGGTACGCCAGGGAGGCCGGGCTTGACGTTGAGCTGGTGCACCGTGTGATCCAGCAGGAATCCGGCTATGACCCCACGGCCATTAGCTCAAAAGGAGCCAAGGGGCTGATGCAGCTTATGGATAGCCTCTCTCAGCGCTGGAACATCAACCCGTTTGACCCCGAATCCAATATCAAGGTTGGCACCCGCTACCTCGCCGACCTGTTGAGCCGGTTTGGCAGCGTGGAATTGGCGCTTGCCGCCTATAACGCCGGGCCGGGCACGGTTGAGGAATACGGCGGCATTCCGCCATACCCGGAAACCGAGAATTACGTGAGCACGATTACTGCTTCGCTAGGAGCGCCAGCGGGGCAGTAGTTGCAGTGGCCGAAAGCGTCTATGACGCCACGGTAGCGTCACCTGCCAAGTGGTGAGCCGAGCCGGGGGCAGCCCGGCACCCATCTTCAACATTGGGCAACAAGGAGAACGCCGTAATGAAGAACAAAGTTTGTGCGGCCCTGGCCGCGCTCCTTTTGATGGTTGGGGGGACGACCACTGCACAGGCGGCGTCCCAGGATGAGTGCGCAATCTGGTTGTGTCTGCCGGGAGGTTTCCCGAGTGGTTGTTCGTCAGCCGCAAGCGCCATGCGGGACCGTCTGCGGGATTTCAAACCACCGCTTCCGTCGTTTTCCAGTTGTGCGGTCAGCGGCAACGTGGATATCCCTGGTGGTGGCTCAGTTCAAGGTAGCCAAATGACGCACGAGTACGGTTATGCAACTTACATTTCTTCCTATGAGGTTTGCGGAAGCTGGGTTGAAAGCGGCCCACCCAAGAATCGGACGCGACGTTGTACAGAATGGAACACTGTGCCCGGTCACTACGAGAAAGGAAGGTGCTGGGTAGACCGGGACGGCAATCACGATCCGGAGCACTGTGTTCCGAATCATGGTTTGCGGTACGTCGAGGTTTACATGGACGGCCAGCTTACCGGGCCGACGCATTGGTTTGAGCTTTAAGTAAACCGGGTCACACCGCGGCGTTCTCGAGTTCGCCCGGGTGTGACCTTTTTTGTTGTGAGTGGGTGACAAATTCAACGTGCCGGCGAGATGGCCGTGTGACCCGCTGAAGTGGTGACAGCGATCGCCACCAGGTTTGCGGCTCTTGTGACCTGTCAGGCCGTAGGAGGGTCAAGGGGTTGGTGCGGCCCGCAGCGCAGCGAGGACACGGCCCCTTGACGCTCTGGAGGACGTTTCACCCTCGGGTCCTGGGGAAGGACTGCTAGCGGCTGGCCTTCCCCATACCAAGCCATCGGTGGGGTCCAGGGCGCGGCCCTGGTCGCCCAACGGGCGAAAGCAGTTCAACAGCGAGCATATCGGAGATAAGGCATGACAAAGAAAATCGTTTTGGCTGTCGGGCTCATTGCAGGATTAAGCGGTTGCATGACTCAGAATCCACACACAGGCGAGGAAGAAACGTCCAAGGCAACCATGGGTTCCATCATTGGTGCGGTGGCGGGCGCTGCTGTAGGCGCTGCTGCGAATCACGATGACCGGGGCAAGGGCGCCTTGATCGGCGCTGCTGCAGGAGCTGCTGCAGGGGGTGGTGTTGGCTATTACATGGATCGCCAGGAAGCGGAGCTTCGCCACAAGCTTGAAGGCACTGGCGTTCGCGTGAAGCGCGATGGCGACCAGATCAATCTTGTGATGCCCGGCGATATCACGTTCGACGTGAACGAATCCGCAGTGCGAGATGATTTCGTTGGCGTCCTTGATTCGGTGGCCGTGGTGCTCAAGGAGTATGACGACACGGCGATTCAGATCGATGGCCACACCGACAGCACCGGAAGCCGTGAATACAACCAGCGCCTGTCAGAGGCGCGAGCAACGGCTGTGCGTGACGTGTTGTTGGCCAATGATATCCAGATCGCCAGGACCCAGGTTACCGGCTACGGCGAAACCAAGCCGATTGCGAACAACTATTCAGATAAGGGTAGGGCCGAGAATCGGCGGGTTAATCTCAAGCTCATTCCACTCACCGCGAGTCAATAGCTGATTGCTCGTTCATAAACAAAGGGTTGTCGGTTGTTATATTGATGTATTACGATGCCCTTTGTTTATGTGATACCGGAGCAAAGCCATGACTCCTAAGCATCCAGGGGAAATGATCGCTGAATACGTCAACAGCCAAGGGCTCAACAAGACCGAGCTGGTTAAGCGGTTGGGTTTGGCTCGCGTGAATTTCTACGCGCTCATGCGCGGTGATCTGCGCGTTACGCCTAAATGGGCGGTAGCGCTGGAAAAGGAGCTGGGTTTCGATGCAGAGCAGATGCTAGAGGCCCAGGCTGAGTACGATCTTTGGAAAGCGCGTGTCGCGCTGCAGGAATATCGTGCCGAGCAACCGGTACCCCAATCCAAACAGATGAGTTTCGCGATGGCGTAGCAGTAGAGCAGATACGAAAAAGCCCCGGTCGGCAAACCAGGGCTTTTTCAAGAATAAGAGCATCAAGTTGGCGCTTGATGCCAAAAAGGTAGGTGGCAGGAAAACGCTACACACAACCTTCTCGTTGGACAGCGAGATTTTTAGTGTAGCGATTCCCTGCCCCTCGATCAACTATTGTTCGAAATAAGGGCAGAGATGACTGCGCATAAGAAGAAAGCAGTTACCTGCGAGGCCATGCCCGCAGGTTGCTGCACATGAAACAACAGTCAGCAACGGTTACGCCGCTCAAACGGCGCCAGACGGCGTTTGGAAGGTTGCTTGATGAGGCTCCTTACCTTCCGCGATGCAGTGATAACAAGACCGCTGCAGTCGTTCGCCCGCGTGAATACGCGACCCGCTACCCCTATATGCAGGTCAACCGGCCCGGCATGGTGTCCTGGCTGGTTTTCGACCTCGACCATCCGAATCCGTTCGTTTGGGACGATGCGGGCCTTCCGGCGCCGAACTTCATCGTCTCCAACCGCAAGAGCCGAAAGGCTCACCTCTACTACGCCATTCCTCCGGTATGTACGAGCGAGCGCGGACGCTCCAAGCCGATCCAGTACCTGAAAGCGGTCTATGAGGCCATGGCGATCCGCCTGCAGGCCGACCCGTCCTATAGCGGTCCTGTCGCTAAAACACCGCACCACCCGTGGTGGTCAACAACGGAACTGCATAACCACGAATACCCGCTCGGTGAGCTGGCCGACTACCTCGACTTATCTGTTAAACCCCTCTGGAGCACCGGTCCTAACCTCAATGCCGTTGCCCATTCCCGGCATTGCACGTTGTTTGAAGAACTGCGCTTCTACGCCTATTCAGTGGTCGCCAGCGAGCGCGAGAGCGGCACATATAGTCATTTCTGCAAGCTGCTGGAAGCCTACGCGCACAATCGAAACAACTTCCAGACGCGAGGCTTTGCCGCGCCGCTCACCATCGCCCAGGTCAAAGCGACCGTTAAAAGCGTCGCTCGCTGGACGTGGGACCGCTACACCGGTCGATCCGACTGTCATCGGGGCGTGATGGCCCTGGATGATTCCCTACCGATCTATGAGCGCCAGCGCTTAGCGGCGCAGCGCACCCACCAGCGTCGGAGAACGGCCACCGAAGGTCGCATAAGAAAAGCCTGCAGAGAGCTGCACAAGACCGGCAGGAAGCTCACTCAAACCGCTGTGGCCACCGCTGCAGGCGTCGCCCGCCAAACCGTTGCCCGGTACCAGAAACTTTTCGATGAAGTGCTGCAGGAAACAGCGTCAGTGACGCCTATCCGGGCGTCATTTGCAGGCCATCGCGAGCCTGTTACATATGCTGTCTATCAGATATCTGCGGTGCTTCGAGTTAATCAATTGGGGCCGCTGTGCGGAAAGCTTATCGATTCCCTGGTTAAGGGCAGATTGAAGTTGCGGCTGTTTCCGTTAGGTCCGCCACCTGATTGAAGGTTCCACGGTTCTAAAGGTGACAGCAATCGTTACCAGGCTTACGGAACTTGTGACCCATGAGGGGTGACAGGTTCATTGGATCGAGGACGCGGCCGGGTGACCTTTATCAAAGTACATCCAGTATTTCGCAAATACCGGATCAGCGCTCACCTATCATGTGTCCGCCTACTCCCTGGTTCTGGTTGTACGCCAGGGTGGGCATGCCTTGAATTGATCTTTGCTTAGGAGTGGGCAGTTAGTTTGAAACAGTTAGGTTCACGTGGCTCTGAGTGTATCGATGAGTCTGTGCGGCATGGTTACTGGCGGGTATTAGGCTCTTTCTCCCTACCATATTGGTTAGGGAATTCTGAATTTAAAAGTGAATAAATACTTTTCTGGCAGGGTCGATTAGTACATAATTACTTTCAACTTGAGGATAAATCTATGAACGAATCACTGAATCTAGTCCGTGAATTTAAAGCTTTCCGCGATACCGATGGTTTTTTCAAGGATGGTCTGGAAGCTTTGGCCATTGCGATCCGTCATATCCAGTCCAGGGACGATATTCATGAATGTTTTATCGATCTGCCCGGCAAACTGTCAGTCATTGTTGACTTTAATGGCGGTGCGCCGACATACCTTGTTAAGGAAAACGAAGCTTTGGATAACTTCAAGGAAACCACGCGTACTGGTGCTGTCGAGTATCTTGAGGGCAATTTGTGAAGCTCAATTATAGGCATCCTAAAACAGGGAAGCCTTCAACAGTGAATTTGCCTGATCACTGGGTAGATCTGTATTTAACTGTGGTGGTTGAGTCCGGGAAAGAAGATGCGGACCTGTCCTGCAGTAAGAAGCGCGCTACTGTGGAGCTGTTGGCTTGGTGTGTTGATAAATATTTCGATCCGACTACGCGTCCAACGAAGAAGCTACCCGATCCGTCTGATTGTACGCTTACAAGCTACTGTGAAGCCTATATGGCCTCAGCCATCAAAGATCGATACTTGATTAAGACTGGTGGCTGAGAATGGTTTCTTTTACTCGAACGGTTATTTGATCAATTGATCGGTAGCATCTGTTGATCAGGCATCGAGATTAAGATTTGGACTACAGACAGGATGTTGGGCCCGCTTTAAAGTCGTGCCTCAATTCATAGGGAAATGGAGTTAAGGCGTGTCAGCAAAAATCTCAACAAGGATGGTTACTTTCGTTGCTCAATCAGCTTTCCTGGCGATGGCTACCGTTGCTCTATCAGGTTGTTTTAGCGATGAGCCGGTACACACAGCAGAGTGGTATAAAGAGCACGATTCTGATCGGCAGGAAAAGCTTAAGGCGTGCTCGGATAATCCTGGCGAGCTCAGAGATACACCCAACTGTGTAAACGCACTCCAGGCCGAACGAGTACTGTCCAGTGGTGAGCTTTTCGAGCTGGATTTTTAAATGAGGCAGGCTTGCTTTGTGGCGGGCCGTTTCTCTTGGAGACTGGGTATGTGGTTTCTGGCAACAACAACGAAAACACCGAAGTTCTTTTTAGCGAACGGATCGACGGTCGAAGCTGATATCGACTGGACCCATGAAAAGGTGACCTCAACGGGCCGTCTCTGGTCCGGCGCGCCCATGGTAGAGAGCCCGGCCCAGGCCATAGCTGCCCTGAATGCAAAAGGCGCGGTTTCCTTCAAAACCAAGCCAGAAGCCAAAGAGTTCGCCAAAACCTTGCCAGCCGGTGGCTGGAAATACTATCGGATTAAATAGGTACCGGGTGACACCTGCAGCGAGCTGGCCGTGTGACTCGCGGACGTGGTGACAGCGATCGCCACCAGGTTTGCGGATCTTGTGACCCATGGAGGTGACGCGGCCGCCGCGAGCTCACTGCCGCGGTGTGACCTCACGATACTGCAGGCAGGTCGCTCCATTGTGTCGTGTATTCCGGCGAACGATGATGCTGGCGCATCGCCCAGGGCTGCTGGACACCTTGCGAAGCCAGGAACACCGCCCCCTTACCATAGCGTCGCTTCACCGCCTCCAGGGCCGACATCACCCGGTCGGCCTGTTCTGATTGTCCCGTACTCAGGCAATCGAATTGATGGTGCCGCCGCCCCTGGATTTCGATCAGACCAACGCCCGCTTTGACGTACTCACGCCCCGGTTTATAGAGATTAGCCACGGTGCGGCGGGCCAAGCTCGCCACCAGCCGCACATCATCGGTTGGATACGGTAGCTGTGCCGTGGTGCTCGCACTGTAATAGTTGGGCTCAAATGGCGATGTGTGCAGGAACACATGAATCGTGGTTACCAATCCCCTTTGTGACCGGAGTTTGTCGACCGCCCGGCTGGCGTAGAGCGCTACAGCTTCTTGAATGGGCTGCAGCGTACTGGCCCGGCTTCCGAATGAGCGGGTGCAGTAGATCTGTTTCTTGTCCGGCGGCAGTTCTTCCAGCTCCAGGCAGGACCTGCCGTTGAGTTCTTCAATCGTCCGTTCCACGTTGATATTGCAGCGCCGCCTGACGGTTTTAGGGTGAGCGGTTGCCAGCTCCCAGCCGGATTGAATACCAAGATCGGCAAGCCGTAGCGCCATGCGCTTTCCGATGCCCCAAATTTCCGTGATTGGCAGGCGCCGCAACAACCACTCCCATTTGTGGGGCTCATCAAGCACGCACACACCGTTGCACTTGGGAATTGTTTTAGCGGCCCGGTTGGCGAGTTTGGCTAGGGTTTTTGTGGGCGCGATGCCCACGCCTACCGGGATGCGTACGTGCTGCCAAACCTTCTCCTTAATGCGGTGGCCGAGGTCGTTGCCTTGCTCCGGAAGACCGTCGAGCTGTAGGAACATCTCATCAATACTATAAACCTCCAGCGCCGGACTGAACGCTTGCAGCGTGTTCATAACCCTGGCGGACAGGTCTCCGTTTATGTGGAATGGAATTGGAACCCTTTAGTAAGTTCCAATGACTCTGCCTCACCATATGAGGTCCAGCCAGAATTTGAAGAATCCAGCTTCTGACCTGTGGCGAAATTTCTGGGTGCGGAATAATCAGCTAGTGCTTTCGAGACAAGAGTTTTCATTTTAGTCAACCGCCAAACGCGAAACACTATAGCTGCGCCGAGTGCTTGGCTTGGTCCAGCGCCTATATCTGTTCGGGGTGGGCCGATGTCGCTATTGAAGACCTTCTCTACTAGAGCCTAGAGAGAAAGAGCATACCGAACCATTTCGAATCGTGAGTTTGCAGTAGCACAGCCGAGCCAGGTCTGGTGCGGTTACATGACCTATATTTGGAGTAATCAGCGATGAAGTTGTCTGGCGGATGTATTGGATCTGTATGCCCGACGTGTTGTTGGCTGGGCCAAGTCATCCAATACGGATGCCGATCTGCTTGTCAAGGCTCTGAATTATGCTTGGAAACAGAGTGGTCGACCAGAAAGAGTTATGTTCCATTCAGGTCAGAGAAGCCAGTATACCAATCGTCGGTTCCGTCAGAGGCTCCGGCACTATCGAACGGCACAAAGCATGAGCCGAAGTGGCAACTGCTGGAGCAACGCACCGATGGAGAGGCTGTTCCGAAGCCTGAAATCTGGGCGGAAATCGGCCATCGATTATCAAAACCTGTCCGAGGCCCAGAAATATGTGGGTGGCTAACTGACAGGCTACTACAACCGGCAGCGACCTCATGCCTTCAACGGCGGTATTTCGCCTGTTGCAGCTGAGGAAAACCTTTAAATACTGTCCGGAATTAGTTGACCACTACATAGCGAGCTAGGATCTAAATATTTAATCTAGGCTGGGCGCGAGCTTGAAACTTTCGATCTCCATATTTTTGATCTCTTGAGCGTTTTCAAGATGAAGTAAGATATGCCTTCCTTTCAGAACGGCATTAGGTGTGGAATCCACGTTCCAGCTGTTCAATAGGTAGCCCACCTGGGCTTTTCTAACCCTTTTCTTGAAGCATCCGTCTTGCATGCCAAATTCCTGCTCGACGGCCCGACGACTATCGCTATTCAGCCTCGGGTGCGCTCGTATAAGTAGTTCGACCTCTTCAGTCCAATCAATATCTGCACTTCCGATCTCGTTTGGCCTTGGGGTTTCTTTGCTTAGTAGCTTTGCGGACAGTACTCGATTGAGTACAAAATCCGAGAACTTTCCTCGTTTTCGATCGTAAGCCCGGGCATGCCACCTCAGTCCGTTATTGATCAACGAATGAGGACAAATAATTCGAGCCGACACCCCGCTCGTCATCGAAACATATTCGACTTTAATAGGCTTTCTGCGAGAAATGGCCCTGGAGAACGTTGCGGTGACGTCCAGGTCTGGTCTTTCTAGCGCAATGTGGTGTGCGCACCTGAACTCTTCCCCTCCATCCATCACGTCGCCAAATCCACTGGTCAGTGTGGACAAGCATTTGTCTGCAGATAGCGGGAGGAGACACCGGAATTCGTTTGTCGTCACGTAGTGTTTCTGTCGTGGGTCGTACGCTATGTTGTCAGGCGCGGCGTCAATGTATGCAGTCAAGTCACGGGTTGCTGCTGCGGAACTCACGTCAAATCGAGACATAATGTCTTTACGCGTCACCTTGCCCGTGAAGTAGGCCAGAAACTCAATATGTGCCAATCGCTCTAGTTGCTGGCCCGTGACCCTCGATAATGGCACTTTCTGCATCTCCTCTTCCCTCAACAATTGGTCACCCGTGAAATTAACGTCTCACTTCAATATAGGGCGGTGAGGGTGCGCAATCAAATCTTTTTGAGTTATGTAATCGTAATGGTTGACATGATCAAAATGATCGGTATTATTGAGGTGACACTAAAAAGCCCGAACAATGAAACACTGATCGGGCCAGTTAGTGCATCTGAATCGCCAAGGGCAGTAGCAGATACAAGCTTTAGACGGCGCGCATTCTACTGCTACTTGGCAAACTTGTAAACGACTCGTTCGTAGAGGAGTAAAGAGTCATGGCAGTAAATCGGCCATACGGCGATAACAAGCGAATTGGAGCAGTTCGTCAACGATCCCAAACCCAAATGCCAAATGGCAGATGGGTTAAGCGAGACGCAAAAACGGGACGTTTTATGGACGTGAAGGCTGACGACCGTCCTTTTAAAGGTGTTCGTAAGGAGGCTCGTTAATATGCCGGCTAAGTACGAAATCTTTAGAAGCGATCGCAACAGTCAGTATTACTTTAGGCTGAAGGCAAGTAATGGTGAACCGATCCTACAAAGTGAGGGATACCAAAGCAAAGCAGGGGCTGAGAATGGTGTTCAATCGGTGCGGCAGCATAGCCCGAGCGACCACTATTATGATCGGCGGACTTCTGTTGGCGGTGCCCCCTACTTTAACTTGAAGGCTTCCAACGGCCAGGTAATAGGAACAAGCCAGATGTATTCATCCACGACGGGTAGGGAAATCGGTATCTCGTCTGTGAAAACGAATGGCCCAACTGCACCCGTGGAGGACCAAACGTAGGATTGATAGGAAAAAGGGACGTTCGCGATACCGCCTTCTGTGCAAGGCGGTATTTCACACTCTTCTCTGGGCGCCTGGAAGGCAATAAGTATGGAGAAGTGTTTTAATTAAAGAACAGACAGTCTGCCATTCCAACAAAACTGAGGCAGCCATGCCCATCCACGAAGTACCGAAAGCAATCTCGGAAGCTACATTTCGTACCCATCGCGAAAAGTATGAGGTTGTGATTTGTATGGCGCGTTACTCAAACGCCAGTGTTAATAAAAGTGCGTGGTCCAAAATATCTCAGGCTAACGAAACTGGGTCTCCGCCAGCGAAATTCCACTTTTATAAACCGGGTACCATGTTCGGTGCCACTAAGCCATTCATAGCTGCACGCACACGGCTAACGATAGCGAAAAGTGGCTAACGCATCGCATATTGGTATCCCTCAAACTGTTCGTGAGGGACAAGCCGAACCTTCAAAGGCATGGCAGCGGGAAAGGTTGCTAAATTAATAGAATTTTTTACTAAATCATACTAATTGGGCTGAAGTGGCCTTCCGCGGCCTGTGATTAGAACTTCAGGATTGTCAGTGATAGGTCAGCGTTACTTCTCCATTCAAAGCTGTAGCGCCTGGCTCGCGCTGTGGAGGGTCTGGCCGATATAGACTCAAACCAACTTATGTGATCAGTTTATTCAGGGTGTCACCCATACCTTGGGGGTACCTGAAAAACTGATGCCGAAAAATTTTGGGGCCTTTGTTGAATCTTTTAGACGATCACTCACCACTTCTCATCGTTGACCTAGAGGCGACGTGCTGGGAAGGTCTGGATCCCTCTGGCCAGCCACAAAGCATCCATAATATGGAAATTATCGAATTTGGATGCGCGCTAGCTACCCGTGACGGAGCGCTATTGGAGAGCAAGTCTTTTCTTGTGCGACCCGTGCGTAATCCTCATCTCAGCGATTTTTGTAAAAAACTGACTGGTATTGATCAAGCTATGGTGGACGCAGCACCCGAATTTTCTGAGGTTTGCCAGGAGATCAACACTTGGCTGATGTGCCCAGAAAAGGGATTCGTCTGGTGTAGCTGGGGCAATTATGACCGACTCCATGTTCAGGCTGAGGGCGATAAACATGGTGCATCACCGGTTTTTATGAACTTTCCGCACCTTAACCTCAAACGGATCTGGCGTAGGACAACAGGACAAAGGAAAAAGAACGGGTTGGCCCACGCTTTGGCATTTCACGACCTTAAGTTTGAAGGCCAGCACCATCGCGGTGTAGATGATGCCCGCAACATTGCCCGGCTGCTGCCGTTCGTGGACTGGTCACTTGAAGCCGAGCTGACGACTCGATGACAAGAACGAGCGCTCCGACATGCTGGTTGGATTAACGTCTCTTGCTTAAGGGTTGAAGAGAAAATAGACCGGCATTTGAGGAAGATTAATGAGACTTGTATGCATTTCAGATACCCATAGTTTGCACCGCCAAATACCTGAGGTGCCGGTTGGCGATGACCCTACCCGATATTAGGCCCAGCCCACCATACTTCTTGCGCCAAGTGTTAAAGGTGGCGTCCGAAACGCCCGTCTTCTGACAGACTTCCGGGACCGGTGTGCCCAGTTCCGCTTGCTTCAGGGCGAAGGCTATCTGCTCCTCGGTGTACCGGGATCGCTTCATGGCATGATCTCCTGTTCAGGGCTCTATCATGCCGGATTTTCCAGTTTTAAATGGACGAAATTCTGGGGTAGGGTCATTTTTGCGCATTAACAGATTGTTGGGCGGAGAATAATAAGGGAGATTAAACCGTATTTGACACTAATTAACGATCCGCGGGGTTTTGGTAATAGTATTTATATTAAATAGTCCAATTTTATGGTTTGCCAACTTCGTCGATCATTACGCAACCCTTGTGCCAATTGCTCATTAGCGGTTGGTACTTATCGGTTTATACCTAACTCACGTCCTTCCTAACCGCCTCTTATACTTTCGTAGGTAGCGGTATTTGCGTAGCACATCAGGACATGTAAATTTTCAAAATTTAAAGTTTGAATACAGACTTTTAATGATGTCTGAGGATATGATTCGCCGTTTTGTTCTATTTTCGGACTAAAGAAGATGTCAGCATTATCCATTAAGAGAAAGCTTCAAATCGCACTGTTTATCCCCCTTGTCAGCCTGGTGTTTTTTGCGGTTGATGATATCCGGGATCGGAAATACCAATACCAGCAAGCTGTTTTTGCGCAGGAGAATGTCGGGCTCATGGAAGCACTTCTTCCCGGCTTGGTGGCACTCCAAAAAGAACGCGGCCTGTCCTCAGCTGTCGCCGCCGGTGCGTCGTCGGAAACGATGGCCAGATTGCGTGATCAGCGCCAGCAGGTCGATGTGCAATGGCGGCAGGTCAGGGCAGCGATTGACACCATTCGTCAGGGCCAGGGGCATGAGTCGATCCAGAGCACTCTCGGAAAGCTGAGCAAGCGTCTTGAGGGTGTGCAGAGTTTGCGCTCGGAAGTCGATCGCGGTGTGATGAACTCGGCCGAGGTGATGGAGCGCTACAACGAGATCACCGAGGCCTTCATCCGGTCGATCCGGCGAATCGCCGGTAGCATGGCGGATCCGGCCCTCGCGGAAATGCTGACTTATCAGGGCTACCTGGTGGAAGCGCAGGAAGCAGCCGGGATTGAGCGCGGCATTCTGGCGGGCGCTTTCACCAACGACCATTACGACCGAATGACGGCGATTGAGCATGCTCCGAAAATTACCGAGCAGCGTAACTCGTTGGAGAGCGCTGCGTTCTTGGCGTGGCCGGCGGTCGAGGGACAAGTTTCTGGCTTCGTAGCCTCGCCCGAGAACCAAGCCGTTGAACGGGTACAGAACACCATCATGGAAACGGGCCGGCTGGAGTCTCTCGAACTGACGGGACCGCAATGGTTTGACTTGGCCAGCAAGCGTATTGCGGCCCTCGGCCAAGTCATCGACAAGACCGGTGAAACCATTCGTAATTTCGCCGGAGCGCAGGAGTCCGCAGCATTTACGGGCATGCTCGTGTTCGGCAGTATCACCCTCGCCGTTCTGGCTGCGTCTGGGTTATTGGGCTTCAATATCGCCCGGGGATTGAATGCGCAGGTTCAAAACCTCACGCAGGCGATTACACGAGTCGGCAAACAACTTGATCTGCGCTCGCGAGCGGAAGTCATGGCCAAGGATGAACTGGGTGAGATGGCGATCTCGTTCAACAAGACGATGGACAAATTTGAGCGCGTCATCGAGCAGGTCGCCCAGACTAGCATCGAGTTGTCGTCCTCAGCGGAAGAAACCTCCGCCATCTCCGAACAAACCAGCCAGACAATGCAACGCCAGCAGGCGGATACCGAGCAGTTGGCCACGGCGATCAATGAAATGAGTGCGTCTATCCAGGAGGTGGCCCGGAACACAGAGCTGGCCCGGGAAACGGCGGGGCACGCAGAAACCAACGCGCAGCAGGGACAGTCGATTGTGACAACCGCCATCTCGGCGATCAACGCTGTAGAGCGATGCGTTGACGAATCGGCTGAAGCGATCAACACCCTCGCCTCGAACAGTGAAGCGATCGGGACGGTGCTGGATGTGATCCGGGGCGTGGCGGAGCAAACCAACCTGCTGGCCCTGAATGCGGCGATTGAGGCGGCGCGGGCCGGTGAGCATGGCCGGGGGTTCGCCGTAGTCGCGGATGAAGTGCGTTCGCTGGCCAAGCAAACCCAGGATAGTACTGAGGAAATCAAGGATATTATCCAAAAGATACACAATGGCGCGAATGAGGTTGTCCGGCTGATCCGGCAGAGTCAGGACCAGAGCGAAGATGCCGTCACGAAATCCGAGGCCTCAGGTGCCGCCCTTGAATCGATCGGGCTGTCCACAAATCGTATCGTCAACATGAGCGCCGAGATTGCGAGCGCCGCGGAAGAGCAAAGTGCTGTGTGCGAGGAGATCAACAAAACGATCACCAGCATTAATCTGTCGTTCGACGAAACCACGCAGGGGTCCGAGCAGGCGGCGCTGGCCAGCGTCAATCTGGCGAAAATGGCGACCGAGTTGCAGACACTGGTGGGTGAGTTCACGACCAATACCTCTCATTCCGCCACTATGCGATAGGGTTGAGGTCGAGAGGTGACTCTATACGCCTCTCACCGCAACACGCCGTGGTCTAACTTACGATATCGCGTCCTTCCCCTGAGCACGGGGAAGGACCATTTCAGAGCAACGCCAGGGCACTCGCGTTGTGCCAGCATAAGACCCGGTCGATCAGACCGCTCAGCCTCCAGCCCGTTCAGGGTTCATGCTTGTCTGCCAAACCGATGATGGGGTCGGTCACGAAGGTGTAAGCAACATGGAATAGCGCCGTCAGCAACCCAACCACAATAGCGGTTGAAAGGTTGGTATTGAGGAGCCATTTCGCGCTCAAGAAGAAGAGGATGATCAGGACAATCTCGAACCCAATGCAATCAACCAGAAAGTAGACCAGTTTGTGTGGACAGTCTTTGGGCGGCAACCGGTACTGATAAAGCCAGGTCCAGCCCCTGGCAAGCACCATCGCCCAGATGCTGAAATACAGGATGTCGTAGCTGTGCAGTGTGCTCAGCAGTAAAACCATGTAAATCAACCCTGCCCCCATCAAATCACAGCTGATCATTCTCACCAGCTTAAAGCCGCAAATTTTCAAGGCTCCTCCAGCGCGACTGGGCGATTTATTGCAGTTGCAGCTTCCCTGAGGCTTTGCTTGTCACTCGTTGAATGACAACGACGTGGGTATTCCTACTGCATCCCTGGAGGAATAGATAACTAAGCATAGGCGACTGAGTCGTCGGAGACGGGGTTAAAACATGTCAAATCCTGTGAGTTAATCCGGCATGAAGCTTAAGTTCATCCTGAGGATGTGGACGCGGTTGAAGGCGCCATTTTTAACTCACCGTTGTGAATTGAGGCGATAGGACATTGGTCGGATAGTTAATAGCGAGGGGACAGGCGCTCAGGCATTCACAAGGTTAGCTAGCCTTCGCAAGCGGTCACGAGTCTAACCGGCCCCGTTGTTGGCCCGATAAGGTGGGGCGCTCATGGAGTCTCATACATTGGTTTGAAGTCGATAGAGAGGTGCGCTGGGCCACACTGGGCATGGATCGTTATATTCTGATTCGGCGTTAGTTTTTATGGGATTTTAGTTGTAGAGAGAGACTTCGGGTTCCACCCGGTCAGTAAACGCCTTGCTCACGCGAAGGACGACAAATATTGGCTTCATCCGACGTTCGCCAGCCACGGTTAAAAGGCCTGTTCCTGAGCCTGGAAGTAAAAACCGAAGGCTTTATTAATGACTTGTCGCTGACGCCCCTGTGGGTATAGCCCGGCATATGCCTCATCCGAATGAAGGGTATCGTTCACAAGGAAGCGATTGAGAGGGGCACGGTCTGCCACAAAGGCCTCGAACGCCCGGGCGCAGAGTTCCTCGGGGCGGGTGTAATACGACCGCTGCAGACTCTGGTCGGCTTGCCAGGACCGTCGGAAGAATTCGCTTGGTTGTGTCCCGTCGTGATTCAGTAGGACGGCTTTAAAACATTCACCCAGATACTGATTGAGCGGGTGGGATTTTTGCGGCGCCCCGTCGAGCCAGGCGCCGGACGCAAAGGTGAGGTTCCGCGATGCACGAAAAGCCTTACGGCCCATGTAGTGATCAAAGGCGCGGAACCATTCATGAGCCAGACGTCCTGCGCCTTCCTGCTTGGCCAAGGCCAGTTGTCGGGAAGCGGGAATGTAGTGGACTGGCCCTACGGGTGAATGGGCGATGCCGTACTGCAGCCCCAGGGTTTTTCGCAGCGAGATCAGGCTTTCGGGGCACTGCAGGGCCATCATCAGGTCGCATAAAGCGTGGTAGAGCTGGGTCGCAGCGTGTTGCTGTTCCGGCTCCGTTACCCCACAACCAATCTCGATACTACGGAATTCGAACTGGCGGTGGACCGTGATGAAGGTGATTGCCCGGTTAGAGATTGCTTTGCCTCCGCAGTTTAGTAGGTGACCCCCATTACAGCGATCACCACGCTAAAGCATTACATGCCACCGTCTTCACCAAAGTTAATAGAAACGAGAGCCAGAGTATCGAAGCCAGTACTCGGCCCATGGCTTGGGTGACGGCGGTTTGACGGTCGAACCCTGATTCAGGCTGGCATCTGTGCTCGCCCCAAACCACGCTGGCAGGGAATCGCTCACCCGCACTTCGGCGGGGTATACGGCCACCGCGATCATCGCTTCACGCTGATCGCAGGCAACCCAGGTGGCTGAAGCACGCTTTACGCGGCGGTCGTTAGGCGTCACGGGTTTCTCAAAACCACCCTCGGATGACGTGGGGGAAACCGGCGAGTCGCGTTCCAGGAACCGAAGCGCCAATCGGCGCGAGAGACACTGGTATGCGCTTGGTGGACGGAACAACATGTTGGCACCGCATTGTGTTGGTACATAAACTATTTTCCAAGGCGGTGATCTTTGGGTCAACTCAGGGACGCCATACGCAGATCCGCCTTCGCACGGTGTCGATCGTCGTAACCCTGTCGATTTTTGCACAGGCTAAATTTTGGCCTTCGAAATCATCTGAGGCGTCGACCAAGACGCAACAGATAGATTTCGGCGACGCGCGCGGGGGATGGATACACCTGTTTCGGAAGTCGTGGGGCAACCTGGGTGAGGCGGATGATCACCATGCCGGACGCCCGTTCAACGTATCGTCCGTGCCCCATCATTTGTAGGAGCAAAATCCACAATAAATAATATACTGAGTAGATGGGGTAATGTGAGGTAACCCAGGTTGTACTGACGCCTCGAAAAAACTCGAGCCGGAGTGAGGGAAGGCATGACAACCGAACACAAAGGCCGTTGATTTTATAAGACTCCTTGTTGAAATAAAGTCGGCGAGTTGAATTTTTTCGCTGTGGTGTCAGTCATGCCAAAATACAACGATAATCTGGCGAACGCTGAAAGGACGAGTTTACCAGCGTTCACTGAACAGGACCCACCGTGGAAAGGGCAGGTACTGGTTGGTGATGATGAACCGCGCTTGCGCGCCAGCTTGTGCGAGATTCTGCGCCATGACGGTTTCAACGTGGATGCTGCGGCAGACGGGGCAGCGGTTTGTCAGCACGTTCAATCAGGTCACTACGATCTGATCGTAATGAATATTTGCATGCCAGGAATGACGGGGCTTGACGTGATGGCGTGGTTAAAAGCCACCGGTAGTAATATTCCGATACTCATTATCAGCGGCTTGTATGACTTCACAACGCTCAGGCGAGCAGTACAAATGGGCGCCTATGACTATTTACGCAAACCCTACAATGTTGAAGAGCTCATCAGAATCGTCAATGAGGCTGTTCGGGCACAAAGAAATGCCAGTCTCCAGACAACCGCCCACACGGCCGAAAGGATAGCCGAGGAATTTTTTCGAAGAGCGCTTGATTACGTCCCCGATGTGGTGTTTTCGCTGGATGAAGGTGGATGTATCAATTTTTTGAATAATCGTGTGGAGACGCTTCTCGGCTTCAGGCGGAAAGAGTTGATGGGACAACATCTTTCTTGTTTGGTCGATGACGTGAATAGCGCCAAACTTCCTCATTTATTGGAGAGGCGGCCTTCTCAAAAACCCTTCACGTGTGAGTTGGAGCTGAAGACGCGCATTAATGGCATCGCCAACCTCACCTGTGAACTCACGATCATGAACACCGAGGACGAGCATTTTTGGCCGCCCGAATACTCGGGGCGGCCGTCGACACCCGTTTTCTTTTTTGGTGTTGCCAGAGATATCACCGAGCGCAAGAAAACACAGGAATCAATAGAGTTCCGTGCGTCGCATGACTCACTGACAGGCTTGCCCAATCGGAGCCTGTTTTTTGATCGACTGGGCTTGGCGGTCAGTCAGGCTCAGCGATATGGAAAAAAACTAGCCACAATGTTTATAGATCTCAATGATTTTAAGCGGGTAAACGATACCTATGGACATAATGTTGGCGACGATCTCTTACAGAAGGTGGCCCGACGATTGAAAGATTGTCTGCGAGCAGGTGACACGCTCTGCCGTTATGGCGGCGACGAATTCACTGTCCTTTTGCCCTCACTTGGCGATGAGAAAGATGTAAGTGCGGTAGCCGAGAAACTTCTGGAGTCACTTAAAAACCCGTTCCGCCTGCGCGATGTTGACGCTGATGTTTCCGTGAGCGCCAGCATCGGAATAGCGTTGTTTCCTGAAGACGGTGCTGAGGCGGTAGCGCTTTTGCAGCGAGCAGACAAGGCGATGTATGGCATAAAGCAGCAAAAAAGGTCCGACTACCACTTTTACGGGCAGAAAGGGCCAAAGGCGCGATCAGGAACTTGATGGGCGTTCAGCGTCGATCCGCGCCTGCCCGATCTAATTCTGGCTTACTTGGAGAAAGTATAACTACGTGCGTTTCTGATGGTTTTGTCTAAGAGACTATCGTTGAAGCATGGATCGCCATCTCTCAACCCTTATTCATGCCCCCGTATCGAACCTCGCGACGTCGGCCCGTGTGGGCGTCTGATCACTTGTGTTCGATTCTGAGCCCATGCTTGGGGCGGTGGGGAACTGATCTGCCCACCGCATCACTGGCCCAAGCGGTAGCGCCTCGCTGAAGTAATACCCTTGGCCAAAATCGCACTTAAGTCTGCGCAGCTCCTGTGCAACGGCCTTGGTCTCAATGCCTTCAGCCACAACACGACGGTTGAAGCGTTTTGACAGGTCAATAATCGACTCAACAATGATTTCGTCGTTCGGGTTATCCAGCATGCCCATAACAAACGATTTATCAATCTTTAATTCATCAACCGGTAAGTCCCTTAAATAGGCGAGCGAGGAGTATCCCGTGCCAAAGTCGTCCAGGGACACCAAAACGCCCAGTGCCTGGCAGCCTCTTACGGTATTTCTCGCCGTATTGAGATCCTCAAGCGCGGTACTCTCCAAAACTTCCAAGATCAGGCGCCGTCGTACCTGGGTGCTGTAACCTCTTAAATGCGACTGTAACGCCCCGATAAAATGACGGTTCAGAAAATGGTACGGACTGATGTTGATGCTGATTGAATAAGCTTGATGTCGGGCTTCGAATCGCTGAAGCGCTGCCAGCGCCGTTTGAATCACGAAGTCCCCCAGTAGGCACTCATACCGTGTTGATTCTATCGCCCCCAGAAATTCGTTGGGCATCAAAAGACCCCGTTCCGGGTGATTCCAACGGATAAGGGCCTCGAACCCCTCAATCAGTCCATTCCGGAAGTTAATTTTGGGCTGGTAGAAAAGCTCGAACTCGGAGCGTTTGAGCGCGCCCTCGATGTCGTCAAGAAGACGGAGCCGCTCCCGGCGGGCGCGATGTTGGCCGACATCAAACGTGACGATCTGACCTTTGCCGGACTCCTTCCCAATATAAAGCGCCTGGCTGGCGTGGCGAAGAAGTATGTCGGGGGTACTTTGATCGTCTGGATAAACCGTGACACCCATGCTGGCAGAGAGAGCCAGTGTTTGTGTGGCGCTGACTATGGGTGCTGAGATGACGTTCAACAGTCTGCGGTAGGCGTCTAGGTGGTCACCCTCCCGCAAGGTCACGAGGAATTCATCACCGCGAAGTTTTGCCACCAAATCCGTCGAGCGGACGGCGTTTTTTAAGCGTTTGGCGACCACCTTAAGGAGATCGTCACCCAGCTCCTGACCGTAATCGTCGTTGACGTTCTTGAACTTATCGATATCAATCACACAGACCGATAGCGTCTGTTGTGTATTGTCGGTTTTTAGAACCTCTCGTCGAAATAGCTTGGTAAGCATGGGCCCACAGGGCAGACCCGTTAGAGGATCATAGTTTCGGGCTCTTCTTACCCGACGCTCGCGCCTGATGTTCTCGATACGCAAGCGTTGTCGCTCAATAAGCAGGCCCACCATCTGAACGAGGGGCGCGAGTTCCTCTGCCAGTTTTTGCGTGTAGCCGGCTGGGCGATCGGCAAGCCCGATTAATCCAACCACGGAATCGCCGGAAAACACCGGAATGCCTTGATAGGTTGTTATGGCGGGGAGGCCCTTGGGTAACGCTTGTTTCTTGGCATTCGATCCCACAGAGCGCGAAACAGCCGCTTTTTGCAGAATCGGCTCGCCGAGAAGGTTATTTAAATCGTTAAAGAGCAGACCTTCCTTTTCGATTGTCCGGAGAAGGGCGGTGCTCTCCGGGCGGTGAAGTCCGTCGGATAGCGCCAGAAGTCGAATGGAAGGGGTATTTGTCGAGTCATAGCGCACATCACCTATAAAGGCCATCCGACTGTCGGTAAGAGACCGTATATTTTCGAGGGCGTGAGTGTAGGCCGATCTGCCATTGGCGCTACCGAACAACAGACTTTGCATGTTTGAAATGCACTGGAGGAGATCGGATGGCGCAATGTCGCGCCCGCTGAAATCAACGCCTCCCCTCAATGCCATTTGAAGGATATCTCCAAACATGCGTAACCGGTTACGGTCGTCTTCAGAAAACCGTTTCGGCGTCGTGTGCATGAGGTGAAGCAGCGCGTGGTGGCTGCCCGCTGAGCTCTGCACGATCAACTCCGCATAAGAGCGTAAGCCGGGATATTCGGGGAGAAGTGGATTATCCGAGCGACCGGTGGCCAGCACATCCTCTACGGCAGTGATCGTGGTCTCAAGGGTGTGGGGGCTATGGCCGTCATTAAAGACGTCAAGTCCGGTAGGGCGTTCGATAGACGTTGTGGGCGTCGGATAAGCGCAATCGTGAGCGGTGCTCGGCACGGATAATGAGACCGCATCAATATTGAACGCCTTTTTTGCAAGTTCGGCGATCAGCTCAAGCTGCAACACGAGTTGTGGATGGATTGAATCGCCTTCATCAGGGCCTGGTTCGTCCAGGCCGGACAACCGTGGTACGACAATTCTTTTTTTCATGGTTTATTTCTGCCTACTACCCACGACACATGTTTTGAAGCAGTCTTTGCCCAAGATCCGAAATCCCTTTTCTTAGTCTTGATCTTGGTAAAATGATTATCACCGAGTCATACGGGGCATTCACCAAAAGATAAACGTTGGATCAACACTGGGTAATCTAATAAACGTATGGTCTCCAAGACGAAAAGATTGTCGTTCATTACCTGTTAACTGTCTAATTCACGATTGTAAAAAATGTAACGTTATATGGCCCTGGCTTGGTATAGGACTTTACTCTGGTGGACTGATTAGCAGCGTAAATATGAGCATTCTCCCTGGTAAGGTTCAAGAGCTCATAATAAAGTGTATGTGCGGTGCCAGAAGCGTGCTTTTCCTTGCGTGACGGTCGACCCATAAAATAACAGCGAAACCAAACCCGGTTATAAGGACCGCTCAACGGTGACGATGCAGCCAGCATAGAAAGGTGTGACCCATGACAACGGAACGCGAAAATCCCGCCGTACCAGTCGGAGTTCAAATGCAAAGCTCTTCGCCCGATGACGGGCCCCGACAAGCAAGATTCCCTACGGGAACGCACCGCGTGATCCAGTTCTACACATGCCAAGGGGAACTGGACGCTGGGTCAGAGGCGGCCACTCCGTATGCTGGACGATCTGACGGTGTCGAACATAAAGTTGCCCGACTCAAACGAGAAAACGAGCGCTTAAAGCAAGAAAACGACATCCTCAAAACGGCCGCGGCATACGTTGCCAAAAGCCTTGAGTGAAGAGCGCGTTCGTCATGCCTCGCATGATCAGGGGTGTTACACTATGCCGGTCTACCGCCTTGTCGCCAAGTGGTAACGAGCCATAGCCGCTACGGCCTGGGCCGGGATGTTCCAAAGCCAAGGAAACGCCGTATCAGCGCTCAAAGTGCTCAACACGATAGCCCGCCGTTTGGGGCGCGGCGGACCGCGAATCGGCGCGGCGAACGGAGGCGCGTAAGCGCGGTAAGGACCACACCTGCGTGCTGGCAAGGCTTACCTGCGTCATCCTCTTTGCCGGTCTCGTCCCACCAGTTCTGCTGCGGGCATACCGAAGTATTCTCCTTGCGAAAAATCAATGCCCAACGCCACCACACGTTCCTGCACCGCCTCACTGTGTACGAATTCTGCCACGGTTTCGATATCCATACTCTGGGCAAACTGCACGATTCCCTTGGTCACCAAAAACGCCTTGTGGTCCTGCGCCAGATTGCGAATCAGGCTTCCGTCTATCTTGATGAAATCGACATTGAGTTTGAGTAGATGGGAAAAATTGGAATAGCCGGTGCCGAAGTCATCAATGGCGATCCGGCACCCGAAGCATTTCACGGTCTCGATAAACTGCAAAACCTCATCGTAATTCGCAATGCCATCGGACTCGAGGATCTCGAAAATGACTCGCTCGCCAACATTGCTGGACCGCAGATGCACCAGAATCAGTGCCAGGGTTTCCGGATCACTAATATCCACATAGGACAGGTTGATGGAAAACTCGAAGGGCTCCGTGGCAAACGCAGCAAATGCCTTTTCCACCATGACCCGGGTGATCTGACGGTTAAGCCTGACTTTACTGGCCACCTCGATGAAGTGACTGGCGGTGACCGCACCGTGCTCGGGATCCTCCATCCGCATCAAACACTCATATTTGGTAAACGTGCCCGTCCGGTTGTCGTGAAGCGGTTGGAAGTAGGGACGTAGGGCATCGGTCTCGATTGCCTGCTTCAGTCGCCGCGCCCAGAGGATATTCTTCTCGTAGCCTTTTTCAATTTCCTGACTTTGGTCATAAAAAACCAACCGATGCCGCTGCTCCCGCGCCTGCGATAACGCAATGGTTGCTCGGCTCAGTAATCGATCCGGGGCCGCGACATCGTGGTCCGGACTCTCGCTCTGAAAGGCAATACCTGCACTGGCATTCAGGTTCAACGTCTGCTGCTGCCATACGACTTTTTGCGCACCAAGGAATTCGGTCAATGTACGCACGAAAGTGGCCACCCGAGACTCGGCAGCGCCGTAACTCAAGAGCGCAAACTCATCACTGGATAAGCGATAAAGCTCAGGTGAGCGCTCAAAGGGATACGCGTGGGTGCGGATAAAGGCGCGTAACTGCTTGCGCATCGCCAACAGCACCGCATTGCCACACTCATTCCCGAACAGACTGTTGATTTCCTTGAAACGGTTCAGGTTCAGGAGTATCAGGCAGGCGTCTCGCCGGTCCTGCAGGTCCCTCAATAGTCGCATACGATTGGGCAGGCCCGTCAGAACATCCGTGTAAGAGGCCTGCAGTTCACGAAGAAGCTGGATGATCCGGTAAAGCAGGTAAAGACTCAGCACCAGCAAAGCGGAGCCCGTAATCAGCAGTATCCG
The DNA here is from genome assembly GCF_036511935.1 of Marinobacter nanhaiticus D15-8W. Taxonomy (NCBI): domain Bacteria; kingdom Pseudomonadati; phylum Pseudomonadota; class Gammaproteobacteria; order Pseudomonadales; family Marinobacteraceae; genus Marinobacter; species Marinobacter nanhaiticus. The sequence goes on from NZ_AP028879.1 coordinate 48,745, forward strand.
GTGATTGATGTCCCGCATGGGCGCCAGTGCCCGGTCTATCTCATCGTGTGGCACCCCTGTGCCATAGATCATCCCTGCCGGCGTCTTGGCGTAATACAGCTCATAGAGTCGCCCCCCAACGTCAAGCTTCCGCGTACGCAGGCGCTTTTCAGGGGGGCGACGATCGGTTGGCCCGGGTGGCGTATTCACAGCTATTTTGGAAAGCTGCGCCGCCAGCACCGCATCGATAATCTTCTGTTCCTGAACCGGATCGTCGTACTGGCTGCGGCTGGACAGGTTCCGATTGTTTCGATCGTTGAGAAAAGAAAAGCTGTTTTGCGTGACTTCCGTGACGCTTACCAGGTCGACGATCTGCTCGGAGTCCCAGTCGATGGTTGCCACGCCAATCAACTCACCGCCGGCGCGGGTCATAGGCTTGGCAAGGGTGAGAGGTGCACGACCGGTGGCTTCGTCATAGTACACCGGCGACCAGAGAACCCTCATGTGCGAGACCGAATTGCGGCCGAAGGCCTTTCCCAGGGTTAGATCAAACCAGCCGGTCCGCCTGAAATCGGCCGACTGCGACTGTATGGTGACGTCGCCAGCTTCGGTCTTGACTAGATACGGAGCGTAGCATTCGTCGGTTGGCGCCATGATGCCCGGTTGGTACCACAGACCCGTCCCCGAGATACCGGCATCCCTCTCAAGCAGGGTCTGTAGCGTTTTTTCGAGCTGCCTCCGAAGCTCGTGCTCGACCTCTGGTGTATCCTGCTTTTCAAGGGATAGCCGATAGAATGTCTCACCGATCGTCGCGAGGGTCGTCACCTGGCGTTCCAGGGCGATTTGGCGCGCCTCGATCCGAGCCAGGCCGGTGAAGAACTCATCCCGGATCTGCGCTCGACGCAACTCGTACAGCGCCTCTTGGGAGTAACTCAGGTTCAGGCGGGATAACAGGAACATGCCAATCGCGAAGAATGTAACCAGCAAGAAGAGCAGCCCCAGGATGGGGTGCCTGGCGCAGTTGTCTCTCCAGAAGTCTAGTCGTGACAGTAGCCTTCCGGACAGGGGCCGGTGACACGGCTTAATCGGCATTGGCCCCCATCGTGCCTGAATTCAGTCCGTGGAGCGCGTTCTCTGCCTCGGCATGACCGAGTTCCAGTGCGGCTCTAAACCATTGCGCGGCGGTGGCCATATCCTTTGCCACGCCAAGCCCTCTGGCGTACATTTCACCCAGCAAAAAGGCTGCCTGACCGGATTCAGTCGCGGCCTTCCGGGCCCAGCGATAGGCGGATTCGTGATGCCCCAGGGTGCTCTGGATCTGTGCAATGCTTGCCTGCGCACCGGCGACGCCCGCTTCGGCAGGGCCGCGACAGGCTTCCAGGGCATCGCTGAAGTTACGAATCCGAGTGAGCAGATAACAGTCGTTCAACTGGCGGGCTGCCGCCTGTTTCTGGGCTTCGTCTGCCGCATGTGCTGGCGTCTGTTCCCCGTGCCGATCCAGCTCAGTCACTTCGGCGTCCGGCGGCCTTCCGTCGTCGCCCCCGGATTCACCGACAAGCGGTGCGGTGGTTTTCGGCGCCTGCGGCTTTAGTGTGTCGAGCTTCGCTTCATAGGCCGCCACATGCTGCGGACAGGAATAGCTATAGCCACGACGAAACAAGGCCAGGCCGGTTTCGGAGATCTTGTCTGTGTTGTAACGCCGAGCGACAGCCGCACACCGGCGCTCCCGCTCCCGCCTCACCTGCTTGAGCAGGGCTGCACGGGCCGGATCATCCGCATGCCGGTGCAGATACGCCGTTAGCGGATCTATGTAAGGTTGATCAAAGAGCGACTCGATTTCCTCGTCAAGATGAGCGCTAGGCGTTTTTTCGTCGACTTTGCTCAGCGTATGACCGGTACGGCCCAGGAAGTCGTTGGTCTTTATATGGCCGCAACCGACCATTAGCGCTGTGCTCACCAAGATGACAGGCCATCGGCACATTGGATTCACCAGACGATCGAAAGAGTGGCAACGTATCTCCGGAAAATGCCTAAATTCATCAACTGTAATTCACCTGGACCTGGATGTCTTTGATGACTTTGTGACGTATTGAAACCAGCAGACGTTTGCTCGCGGTAGTCGGCGATGTTGAACCCGGTCATCCAATTCACCACGTTCAAGCGGCCGTTTTAGTTCCTAAACTTTCTGCAGGTTTGCAGGCTTAAATCAGGTGTAATCATCCTTGGTTGGGTATGTTGCGCGGAGTTGTGTTTCGCGAACCGCTGCTGGCGCGTCAAGTTTTTATCGCTCGGGGTGAGTGTTTCCTCATCAGGCGCCCGAAAATTGCGTGTCAGTATTTCCGGGGGAGGTTCCAGTCGCATCCTTTCGCTAGGCTTCGTGCCGTTGTGCCTGCCTGGATTCTCAATCCACCACAGTCGCTTCACATAATGCGGGTATCAAGCGTATTGATTCCGAATAGACACTGCGGCGTTTGGGGGCATTCAACCGAAGACGGGTGAGCACTACGTACCGTAAAGAGTGCAGTCCCCTCAAGCTTGGTCATCGAGGCTTCGACCCGGCGATCAGACGTTCAAATAGGGCCTCGGCCGACATGGGTTCGCCCAGAAAATGCCCCTATGCGAAGTCACACCCGGTGGTTCTTAACCATTGGTATTGCGCAACGGTTTCAACGCCCTCGGCAATGACTTGCAAACCGAGCTTATGCGCCATGACGACGATGGCTTCAGCAATAATTCGCTCATCATGATCATCAACCGACAGCGCGATGAACGACGGATCGATCTTCAAGTATTTGATGCCGTATCGCCGCAGGGCCGCCAGGGAAGAGACGCCGGTGCCGTAGTCGTCGAGGGCGAGCTGCAGCCCGCCGGCCCGAATTTGGTCGCAGCGCTCGGCGAGTCCTTGGGCCTCGTTCAGAAAGACGCGCTCGGTCAATTCAACGACGGCGCCGACGCCGGCCTTGGCCAAGCGTTCCAGGTGTGCTTGCCAGCGCTTTTGCGAGTCGGTGTTGAGAAAAGTCTCAGAGGAGATATTGATGGTGACAGGTATCGAACGGTTAGCGGCCTTCCGCCAATGCTCGGACTGGACCGCGATTTCAGCAATCAACCAATCTTCCAAGTCGCCCATAGTGCCGCTCTCTACCGCCAGTTCCAGGAACTGACCGGGACGTAAGAGTCCCAGCTCGGGATGCGCCCAGCGGAGCAAGGCCTCCGCTTTGACGACGCGGCGGGTCGCAACGTCAACGATGGGCTGGTAAAACAGCCGAAGTTCTCCCTGTTCCCGCGCCGAGCGTAGACCTTGAATGAGCGTCTGGCGAGGTAGCGCGGTGGTATGGCCGATGTCCGTATAGAAACAGACCTGATTCCGGCCGGATTGCTTGGCGAAGTACATGGCCTTGTCCGCGCACCTCAGCAGCTGTTTCGGCGTAATCGCATCCTGCGGGAACTGCGTGATGCCGATACTTCCCGAGATGCGCGTCAAGCCGGCACCTAAATGAAAGGGCAAGGCCAGCTCGGTGAGCATCGTGTGGGCGAGCTCAAGGAGCGGTTCACGGTCGCCAATATCCAGGAGAGCGACGGTAAATTCGTCACCGCTCAGACGTGCCACGGTGTCGCTTTTCCGCACGCAGGCTTCAATGCGCTCGGCCGCTTGTTTGAGAAGTCGATCCCCCACATCGTGGCCATACTGGTCGTTAACTTCCTTGAAGCGGTCGAGATCGATGAAAAACAGCGCGAGAGGGGCGTCGGTTCGTTCGGCGTGCGCGACATGCTGGCCCAGGCGATCGCGAAAGAGCCGGCGGTTTGGCAAATTCGTTAACGAATCGTAGTTGGCGTGTCGCCACGCCTGAGCTTCCGCCGCTCGACGTTCGGTGACATCATGCGCAATGCCCGAAATCGCCTCGACGTCTCCCTGGTCACCCAGCACAGGCGCATAAACATACTCCAGTGTTTTCGTGTGTCCCGAGGGCAGCGTCGTGCGGATCTCGCCGTGCTGCTGTTCTCGCTCGTGGACGATCCGGCGTAACCGGTCAGGCGCAAGGCTGTCGGTCGGTAGCCCTATTTCAGCGGCATGTTCACCAATCAACGCCTGTGGCGCGACGCCGCACAGTTCGCTCATGGCCTGATTCACATAGTTGAAGCGGCCTTCGAGATCCAGGATATAGCAGGGATCGGGCAAGGCCGTGAGCATGGCCTGATAGCGGCGGTCGCCACTTTCCTTATCGTACACGTAACGCTCGATGGATTCGGCCAGCGCATCGTCGATCGCCCGGTGGAATCGCGTAAGTTCTTCGAGCGCCGGGGCTGCTGAGGGGGACGCGGCGTCCCACAATTCGATAACGGTCGTTCGCAGAGCACGAAACTCGGCGGTCACCTGAAGCAGATCCACTCCTAAATCATACCGTTGCGCACCATGCACATGCGCCCACGACTGGGTGGGTGTTGGTGACTGGAAGTCCGTGAATGTCACGCCCGGTTCGGTTGCAGGCCTTGGCAACTGCATTGCCTGGGCAATCCCCTGGATGACCTGCCGAATATGATTGATTAGTTCGTTACGCGTAAAATCCCTGTCAGGTAAAATCGTCTGCGCATTGCGGATCCACTGGCGTAGAAGTGGTTCCATGTTGTCCAGGATAAATTCGTTCAACTGCATCGCCAATGGCTCCCGATTCAAAGCAGATGGTGGACAGTGAGCGGGCCATCGACATGGTCGGATGGCTAGCGCCTCTGGAACAAGCTGGGCAGACACGGTTAGGTCGGCTCATGCAAGGGAGACGCTGACTTTGCCTGCTCCCGGCTCACGCTTGACAATGCAATCTAATGGTTATTTATTGAAATTAAAGCCATTTCGGAATATTGGGGTGGGTGTCCAGTGATTGTCGTGCGACGAGCGAATAAAATGCAGGCGCACCCTGACGGGTGGGAAGAAGCGTTTCTTGCCCTTTTGCTGTGTGAAGTGCCCGCGCGAACTCATCCGTTATCCGTCGAGCCCGTGGACCGGGTGTTTGGTAGGCGTTCCTGCTGGGTTATGTAGGTGCCATCAAAGCAATAGGTCTCGGCTAGCGCTTCCCAGTCCGTCAGATAAATCGTGCCCGAATGCACTTCCAGCAGATTCAATGCTTCCATGCCTTTTATGATTCGGTTGACATGGACGTTTGACAGCCCCAAGGCGGCACCGATTTCCGGCTGTGTTAACGGTATGGGTTTTACCGCCGCGTTGTCGGGCAGAACGTGCTGGGTACGTAGCGTCAATTCGCACAGCAGGTGAGCGAGCTTAAAGTCGCCGGGTCTTGCCGCGACACTCACAAACCGTTCACGCTGGATACGTTCACTGGCCAGCTTCATGAGGGAGAAGGCGCGCCGCAGACTGTCGCTTTCGGCCAAAAGCGCCTCCAAGGCCACGGCCTGTAGGTTAATGACCGTTGTTCCTGTCAAACACTTGAGAGTGACCCCCGAGGTCCTTTCAAGATGGCTGTTGATGGACGAGATGTCGCCGGGCAACAGGAACTCGACAATGCACGTCTTGCCGTCTTCGGTGATGATTTCCTGAGCGACCGTTCCCTCGGCAATGGCGTACACATCGTTTGAAAGATGCCCTTTTTTGATCAGCAGGTCGCCACGTCTATGGTGCTGACATTGGTAAACGACGCTTTTCAACTGACAGGCCTCGGCTGTCGAAATATCGGCATAGCGCTGTAAGCGACGCAGGAAAGGGGCTAGGTAGGCATCGAGGTTGGAAGCGCGACTAGCGGACGACATAGGTACCCTTAAAACAGGACAAGTAAAAGCAATGGCCAGTATGGCCTTGTCTGGTGAGGGTCCGTCCTCCATATTCGCGCGTGTATCAAGCGCTTGTGCGGCCCAGTTATTAGGGCTCGTTGTTAATCGCCTCCGTCAGTTAAAGTACACTCAACACGTTTACGGTCGCGGTGCAGAAAACCAAGGATCAGGGCTAATGAATCGCAATTCTGCCGGGTGGGATTTTGTCAGTTTAGTCTGCCCAACGCCTTAACATAGAGTGGCAATATATGATTAATTGATGGGGCGAGGGTAAGCGACTCGTGGAATTGAGGGCTTTTGGCAGCTGGGCTGCATGGCCCTGTTGCTGGCATCGGTTGCGTGTCGTTGGAAGGCTTTACCTGACTTTCCGATCAGGACTTGGAGGTTGGAATTAGGCGCCTGCAACTGATTAGACGAAGAAACGGCCCATGGCCAAAACATTGGCCAGATTTGCGATTCAGTACGGTTCCTGGGCCGTCAAAGGTCGAGGCGTGGGGGTAGGGCGGTGCCTGCTCCCGGGGAAGGGCTGTTGTCAATAGCGCCTTCGGACCGGGCCAATAGCTCTTTCGGGCTAGTTGAGAGTGTCAGCCGGGGCATGGCTTTAAAAGGCGAATCCGCAAATAAGGGGATATCAAACGGTCTGGCAGGAACCAGTTTGATATCCAAACGGGCAGACGACCGCCGTGTTGCTAATCGTTACAACAGCTTTTTCAACGCCTGTATTCGGCGATAAATTGGCGCATGTCATCGACCAGGTCCTCAAGCGCGGTCGCGGTGGCATTGACGCGTTGGGCCTCTTCAAGCACCTCGCGATTCTGGCCAGCCGCCTGCTGGAGGCTCTGGTTAATATCCAAAGAGGCTGCGGCCTGCTGTTCAGCGGACGCGGCGATTTGATAGTTCATCTCGGTGACCTTTGCAATCGCCGTTTCTATGTGTTGAATGGCATCGCCCGTTTGCCGGATGGATTCGCTGGTATCCAAGGATTGGCTTTGGCCCTGTTCAATCGCCGAAAGCGCCGCCTGCGCCCGCTCTGCCAGGGTCTCAATCGTCTGCCGGATATCTTGGGTAAACTCCTGTGTTCGGCGGGAGAGGGTGCGTACCTCATCAGCGACGACCGCGAAGCCTCGGCCCTGCTCGCCCGCCCGTGCGGCTTCAATAGCCGCATTGAGGGCCAGCAGGTTGGTTTGTTCGGAAATGTCGTCAATCGAGCCAATGACCTGGCTGATCGTCGCGACATTTTTGACAACCGAGTCAACCGTGTCGGCGGAGGCTTCCAACGATCGATTGGTCGCCTCGGTCAGGTCAATCGACTGCTGGATTCGGGAGCGGCCTTCTGCGGCATGCCGATAGGCGAGGTCCGAGGCTTCGGACGCCACCTGCGCGTTGGCCGCGACCGCCTGAACGGTGGTCGTCATCTGCTCGGTCGCAGAGGCGGCCTTTGCCGTTTCGGCACTCTGGGCTTCCAAAACCGTATGCGTGCCATCGCTCAGTGAGCTCAGCGTCGCCGCGTTAGTGTTGACGCGTTCGGCGAGGCTACCGACCCGTTCGATCAATGTCCCAAATTGTCCAATTAAGTCGTTGAACGACGACACCGTGATATCGTCAGTTCGACCGTGTAGTCGAAGCGTCAAATCCTTGTCCTGACGAAACTTCTCCACCAGACCGATCATCGCGTGAGACGTCTGTCGCTCGCGTCCGAGGTTCACGGCAAAATAGATGAGGATGCCTGCTTCAAAAACAACGAAGGCGGCGTGAAGAAACGCAATGGACCAACTGCATCCATAGTTGAACACCATCAGCGGCAGTCCACCCATGGAGGCTTCATTGAGCTGGAGCGCCGTCAGCACCAGGTGATGTAAGGCAATGAGTCCGGCCGCTGCGACGATAGGCAGCCAGTCCCGGTAAGCCGTGACGATGGCCAGCGCCGCGAAGATATGAAAGTGCATTTCAATGCGCCCAAGTTGGGCCTGAATCATAATCGCGGAAAGCATCATCAGCACGGCTGCGGCGATGACCGAGAAGCCTCGGGTGCCCCTGAGGAGACCATAGCCAAGTGAGGCAAGGACGCTCGCAATGATGACGCCGGTAATGGCAAAGGCCTGTGTGCCATACCCGGCGGGCACCCAGAGTGCGACTACCGGTATGTGGGCGATGATGATAAACAGCAGCTGGCGATCTGTTCTGAGACGTTCGCGCTGGGAGTAGGAGTATGTGTGGCTCATTTTTCGCTCAGACCCGAAGGTCTTACCTCAGCGATCAGGCGATGCATATCCGCTTGCACCCGTCCTAAATCTAAGTTGGAGGTGGGATAAACCAGGACCTTGCGGCCCGCCTTGGTTACCACATGTAAGAACGCGCTGTGATCGAGATTGTCCGGTGTGGGCGCGCCGCCGACGTTTGCGTGGTACGCGTGCGCTAACCGCCTTGCCGCCGCCTCGTTTTCCGGCAGGATAAGGCGGAAATTCGGCCCAAAATGTTCCAGGGTAAGGGCAAGCGATCCGTCTTTGTCTCGCGAAGGCATCAAGCTGACAAAGACGTAGTGAATGGGGAGGTCAGTCAGCCGTTGGCTGAGCTTGTAGAGATTTGCAAGCTGTGGCGGACAGACGTCGTCGCAGTGTCCGTAGCCAAAGAAGACAACGCTAATCTCACTGGTATCGAGCGGTGGCACCTCGATATCGGTGCGGAAGCCGTAGTACCCCGACTGGTTCGAGAGCGCCGGTAGCAGTGGCAGCGATGCCATGGCGAGAGCGCAGGCAAGCAAAAGCATAAAGCAGCGTAAAATGTACTTCGAGCGGCTCATCGTGGAGCGAACACCAATTCACGTTATAGACTAACTGGATTAAAGCGATTGAATACGTCGTACGGGGCGGAACGGATCAGTCCACATTGGTTGTGCCACGCCTTAAGCAGAGCGTTCGTAAATCACCGGCACCGAAAACAGCCGGAGAATAGCTTGAAACGCCAATGGGTAAGCATGCGTAGAACTCCCGATGTTGAGCCCGTACAGCAGGGCGGTGTTGGGGGATTCGGGCTAAGCTTCCGTCTCGATGACGGTGATACTGCGCCGTTGTCGGACAAGCGTGAAGTGTCTTCTACGTGAGGGAGGAGGCTTGATGGGTTTAGTGGATTTCAAAACCGCTTGCGCCTTTCGCTGTTCCGGGACTCCCGATGTGTCGCTGAAGACACCGCCAAAGAGCATCCTACAGTACAGCTCAAGCGTCGCCATGCTGTTTTCGATCCGCAGAATGCCCTCATTGCGCAATTCGACGCCAAAATACCGGACTCCTGTTTCAGAGTGTGCTTCGTACAGCGTTACATCGCCATACGACTGAATGGCACTACCAATACAAAAGATAACTGTGGCCCTCCTGTCAGCGCAGCGATTACCCATTTCACTGTCAATTGTGGCTTTTGGTGGCCAGTCAAAGACTGAACTCATCCGGAACCCGGTCTTTAAACGGTATCGGACCCACCGCCTTCCTATACACACGCCGGCAAAAGACGAAAGGTTCCCTTAGTTGTCAGGGTTCGCAATTGTCTGCCGAAGCACTAGAGACTTTTAATAGTATCGAACAAGCCGTCGAGCGTATTCGGGATGTGTCGACGCGAACGGCCAGTGCGGCCGAAGAACAGCACTCGGTCAACGAGGATATCAACCGCAATATCGTCACCGTCAATAATTCTGCGAACCAGATAACCGATGTTTCGAAAACTCTTGAAGAGCTTTGCGCTAACCAATCAAGTCTCAACCTTCGCTTGACGAAATTGGTCGCGAGGTTCAGAACCTGATTGTGGAGTGGTTCAGTGATTCCGGACCAACGTCGGTGGTAAGGCCGCCACCATAAACGAGGTGTCTGATTCCTGGGTTCAAGCAGGAAGCAGCCAACCTCGTGCTGGACCAAGGTTTCACCATTCCCGAGGCCAGTATGTCCCTAAGCGTGGGTGAGAGTGTCATTTGTAAACACCCCCTAAAATCGGTGCATGCGTAATTAGAGTTCTCCGGCCTACAATGAGGCAAACGGAGAGCAGCATGAAGAAATCACGGTACAGCGAGTCCCAGATCGTCAAGATCCTGAAGGAGGTCGAGGGCGGTCGCCTGGTCAAGGAAGTCTGTCGGGAGTACGGCATCTCCGACGCGACCTACTACAACTGGAAAGCCAAGTACGGTGGCATGGAAGCTTCTGACGTGAAGCGCCTCAAAGAGCTTGAAGAGGAAAACCGCCGGCTCAAGCAGATGTACGCCGAGTTGAGCCTGGATCACAAACTGTTGAAGGATGTGATCGAAAAAAAGCTGTAAAGCCAGCCGTTCGACGAGAACTGGTGGATTACCTCAAGCAGGCTCACGGCATCAGCGTTCGCAGAGCCTGCCGAATCGCTGGCATCAGTGACTCTGTGTATCGGTACCAGCCCGATACCGCCCGTGATGAGCCGGTGATTGCAGCGCTTCAGAGCGCCACTGAACGCTACCCTGCCTACGGCTTCAGCAAGCTGTTCAAGGTGCTGCGTCGATGGGGGCATGCCTGGAATCACAAGCGGGTCTATCGACTGTACCGCGCGCTCAACCTGAACAAGCGACGACGAGGTAAGAAGCGGCTTCCAACCCGAAATCCCGAACCGCTGGCCGTCCCCAGCACAGCGAATCACTGCTGGTCCATGGATTTCATGAGCGACAGTCTGTTCTGTGGTCGCCGGTTCCGAACGTTCAATGTGGTGGATGACTTCAACCGGGAGATCCTTGCCATCGAGATTGACCTGAACCTGCCAGCACCGAGGGTCATCCGGGTCCTGGAGCGCATCATCGCCTGGCGAGGTTACCCGGCCAGACTACGTATGGATAACGGCCCGGAGTTCATCTCCATCGCCTTGGCAGACTGGGCAGAAAAGCACGCTATCGCGTTGGAATTTATCAAGCCCGGTAAGCCGACCCAGAACTCCTACGTGGAGCGCTTCAACCGCACTTACCGGGACGAGATCCTGAATATGTATGTCTTCCGGAATCTCACCGAAGTCCGGCAGCGGACCGAGTCGTGGATGGCCGAATACAACGATGAACGTCCCCACGATTCACTGGAAGACCTGACGCCATGGGAATATCTGGCGAGACACCAACAGACGGAAAACTCTAATCAGCGGTGCAACTAAAAGCGGGATGTTTACACACTGATGAGAGGTGTGCTTTTGTAAACAGATACATAGAGGAATTTTGTAATGGCAACTAACAAGCCGTATGGAGATAACCGAAGGCAGGGAGCTGTTCGAGACCGGTCACAGTTTCGTATGCCCTCAGGAAACTGGGCAAAGCGAGATGCAGATACAGGACGGATAATGGACGTAAAGCAGGACGGTAAGCCGTTTAAGGGGGTTAGGCGAGAAAAGTAGGCACTGACGCCACATCAATGCCTACTTAGATTGATGGACACTCAGTTCGCCACAAACTGATGTGTCGGCCTTATGTGAGGAGGATCCAAGCCCTATCGACACAAAGCTCTCATCACAAGCGCGTTGAAGCTTAGACGGTAGCATCGATCTTTTCAAGGAATCCCTCCTCTCCACTAATTTTTCAGGAGGAGAGCAAATGGCTAAACCGAAAACTATACGAGTTAGCAACTACCGTCGTTTTCGCTTTGGGCGCTGGGAAAGCGTCATTACACATTGGCGCTCGGCGCCAGCTTGAAGACTAGGGGAACTTTATGGAAGAGGTTCCCCTATTTTCACAAATGATCAGACACGCCATACAGGTACAGGTCATCCGCCTGCTGCATCAGGCAACGACGCTCTGGCGACCGTGCCGGTAAGATATCGAGCCGGCGACGGAGGTCGACCAGAACTTCGGAAGCGAGCTGCTTTCCAGCCAAGCACCATATCCCTCTGCTGGGCATTCATGTCCCTGGGTGCGCCTCCTTTGAGGACTGCCTTGGCGCTTCAGTCACTGAATAGTGCGTTTACTCTGGTTGCTCCGACACGGCCGTGTGGGTTTGCTTCAAATACTGATAGAGGGTTTCACGGCTGATACCGTACTCCCGGGCCAGCTGAGCCTTGGACTCTCCCGCGAGGGCACGCCGGCACACTTCATGCGCCTGGTCGGCGGATAGTGCCCGGCGTCGCCCCCGATAAGCGCCCCGGCGTTTCGCCAGGGCAATGCCTTCACGCTGGCGTTCCCGAATCAAGGCGCGTTCGAACTCGGCAAAGGCTCCCATGACCGACAACATCAGGTTGGCCATGGGCGAATCCTCGCCCGTGAACGCTAAATGCTCTTTGACGAATTCGATCTTCACGCCTCGCGCGGTTAAGGCCTGGACGATACTTCTGAGGTCGTCGAGGTTGCGGGCTAAGCGATCCATGCTATGAACCACCACGGTATCGCCGTCCCGGGCAAAACGAAGCAACTGATCCAGTTCGGGGCGGTGTACATCCTTCCCGGACGCCTTGTCGACAAACACACGATCCAGTTCGGCGTGCTCCAACTGGCGCTCTGGATTCTGATCGAAACTGCTGACGCGGACATAACCGATGCGTTGGCCGTGCAATGTGAACTCCTGAAGTAAACTGTCAGGAAAAACTCTATGAGCCTTGACGACAGGTGTCAATTAACTCTTGGAGCGACTCTATTCTGACGGCTCTGGTAAGCTATTCCTGACGCCCGGTTAGGGTACAGTTCAAACTGACAGCGTGATCTCAATAAAACCACGGTGGAGTGACAGGACATGCATGATCAGGATCGGCTCAATCAGGTCTTTGCCTATCGGACGTTCGATTTCCGCAATCGGTTTCCCGATCCGCTTCCCTCGTTCCGTGCCGCACTGGAATGCCTACAAAGTGAGGTCGCCTACCTCCCTGACGTAGACGCCGAAATCGTGGCCTATCTCAAGGATGGGCGGGCTATCCCAATGCCTGATGCGTTCTTCTGGCAACGGAAGCCACGCTTTGCGTCGCGGGCCGAAGCGCAAGAGTGGGTTCTGGAGCGGCAGACTAAAATTGAACAAGGCGGTGAGATTGGTCAGCTCGTTAACACGAACATTGCAGACCCTCGCGATACCCTCGAAAAACAGATTGAAGACGCGTTGAACAGCACTGCGACCCAAGTGATTCCATCGGCGCTCAATGATGAGACCTGTCGTGCAGCCGAGCGCTGGTTACGAGCCGCCATCGACGCACTACCGCCGGTTGATCTGTGTCGATAGCGGACGGGGCGTATCAACCCTGACGCGTGTTGTGGCTGACGGGTTAGCGCAGACGGCAAACTCTCAAGCCCAATGAACCTTTGATCCTTTTCGTCACACTTGTCGTACGGAATAACAAAGTGACGCCAACTCAAGCCATGCCACACTGTTACTCAGAGGAGGTCGATTGCTAAAGTCGTTTGATGACCCAGCATGTGGAGGTGCGTAGTCTATGCCAGGCCATAATCAGACATGCTCAAGTATGGTGTGTTTGGAGCGTGTGATCCGAGCGTACGATGACGCTACGTTGTTTCAGGCCCACTCGGCGGATGAATCCATCTATTTTGTACTGGCGCTGCCCAACGCTGGTATTCTTCGGGTCGAAAGCAGCCTGGAAGTGCTCGAATCCTACTACGGCATGCTGATTGGTTAACGACCCTCGGTACGCCGCCTACCAGATTTACCGGAACGTCGGCGCAACGCTTGGAACGGACGATCAGAACGGCTTGATGTCGATGTCCCCGGCTCTTGGGCAATGTTTCAAGGACAACGTCGCTACGGTTAGGCACGGCTGCTGTCCGATGAGCATAGCAGCTCGGCGCGAGCTGACGGTCTTGGCCCATACAGTTGCTCCATGTGAGGCTGGCTCGATCATATTTGCGCAAAAGAACAAAGGGTTAAGCCTTAGACCATCCACCTATTAACGGATTTACAACGCCTCCGGTTATGAACAAGGGCTTCACCAGCCTGATCATTGCAGCCACTAGCCGGCCATCAACCGCTCGAGCAGCGCCTCCGAAGATAGGGGTTCGTCCAGGAAATGCCCTTGGGCGTAGTCGCAACCCGTAGCTATCAACCATTCGTATTGCTCAGCGGTCTCGACTCCTTCGGCGATGACTTCCAAGCCGAGCTTGTGCGCCATGACGACGATAGTCTCGGCAATAATGCGTTCATCGTTTTCATCCATAGGCTGGGTGACATACGACGGATCGATTTTTAAGTAGTGAATGCCGTATCGCCGCAAGGCCGCCAAGGAAGACACACCCGTACCGTAATCGTCGAGCGCCAGCTGCAATCCGCCTTCGCGGATTTGGCGAAACTGCTCGGCCAGACCTTGAGCCTCGTTCAGGAACACACGTTCAGTCAGTTCAACAATAGCACCCGCTCCCGCCAATCGGTCGAGGTAGGCTTGCCAACGCTTTTGCGAGTGAGGGCTGAGGAAAGTCTCGGATGAGATGTTGATCGTGACCGGTACCGAACGGTCAACGGTATTTCGCCAATGTTCGGACTGGCTGGCGACTTCCGTGATCAACCAGTCTTCAAGGTCGCTGATAATACCGCTCTCTTCAGCCAGCTCCAGGAACTGGCCAGGCCGCAAGAGCCCCAGCTCGGGATGCGCCCAGCGCAACAACGCCTCCGCTTTGGCGATTCGCCCGGATGCCAGGTGGACGATGGGTTGATAATACACTCGAAGTTCGCCGTGCTCCCGTGCGGACCGCAGCCCTTGAATCAGCGCTTGGCGAGGTAGTGCCGCAGTGTTGCCAATATCGGTATAGAAACACACCTGATTGCGGCCGGTGTGCTTGGCAAAATACATGGCTTTGTCCGCACAAGTCAGCAGTTGCTTAGGGGTAATGGCGTCTTGTGGGAACTGGGTGATCCCGATACTGCCCGAGATGCGGGTCAACCCGGCACCGAGGGCAAATGGTTGTGCCAATTCGGTCAGGATCGTATGGGCGAGTTCCAGAAGCGTTTCGCGTTCGGCGATATCCAGGAGAATGACGGTGAATTCGTCACCGCTCAGACGCGCCACCGTATCGCTTTTGCGCACGCAGGCTTCGATACGCTCGGCGACTTGCTTGAGCAGCAGATCCCCCACATCGTGGCCGTACTGGTCGTTCACCTCCTTGAAACGGTCGAGATCGATAAAAAAGACCGTGAGGGATTCGCCGGTGCGTTCGGCGTGCGCGACATGCTGCTCCAGTCGATCACGGAAGAGGCGCCGGTTGGGCAATCCCGTCAACGGATCGTAATTGGCGTAATGCCAGGCCTTGGCTTCCGCTGCCCGACGCTCTGTGACATCGTGCGCAATACCGGAAATGGCTTCGACGTCCCCCTGTTGGTCAAGCACGGGCGCATAGACATACTCCAGGGTTTTGGCTTGCCCTGAGGGCAATGTGGTATTGATCTCGCCGTGCTGATGCTCGCGGTGATGGACGATCTGGTTTAGCAGTTCGGGTGCGAGGCTTCCGGTTGGCAGGCCCACTTCTGCCGCGCTTTCACCCACCAGGTCATGTGAGGCCACGCCGCACAGCTGCCCCATGGCTTGATTGGCATAGCGGAAGCGGCCCTTAAGGTCGAGGACGTAGCAGGGGTCGGGCAAGGCGGTGAGTATGGCTTGGTAGAGGCGAGCTCTGCTTTCTTTGTCATACACGTAGCGTTCGATAGATTCTGTCAGCGCATCATCTATTGCACGATGGAAATGGGTGAGTTCTTCCAACCCCGGCGCTGTCGATGGGTACGTCTTCTCCCACAGTTCGATCACGGTGGTCCGCAACGCGCGAAACTCGGCAGTCACCTGCAGCAGATCCACCCCTAAATCGTAGCGTTGCGCCCCATGCACATGCGCCCACGACTGCTCACGCATCGAGGATTCGAAATCCGTGAATATCACACCCTCAGCGGTTGCTGGCCGCCGATGCCGCATTACCTGGGCAACGCCCTCAATGACTTGTCGGATATGGTTGCGCAATTCGCCGCTGGTGAAGTCCCACCCGGGAAAAATGGACTGCGCGTTTTGTTCCCACAGTTGCAGGAGCGGCTCCATATTTTCCACGATAAACTCATTCAGTCTCATAAAACCCATGGCTCCCGGTTCATAGCCGACAGCGGACGCGGATCGATCCGTTGTGGTGATATGAACGGATGTAAGCGTTCATTCCACGACGTAGTTGACCTACTTCACGTCACGGAGAGGCCTTAATAACTCCGGCGAGACCTTGTACTGTTTCCTGCCATCCTCACCCAGCACGATCACACTCTTGCGATTGATTTTGGTGACGATCCCCAACACCGGTCCTTCCCGGCCTTCGAAGGTCACTTTCAGGCCAACCCGCAATTGACTCAAGGCATGCAGGGTTTCTTGTTCTTGCAGTTCATCAATTCGCTGGCAGATGGTCTGGTTCAGTTCCAGCAACTGGTCGATGGTCATGTCCTCAATGCGCACGGACGTTGGCCTCCGGCTGTTTGTTCTGTCGGTCAGGGTGGCGTGGGTCGATCAGCGCCCGTAGCGGATTGTCGGCGAACCGGGGTTTCCAGAGTCGGGGCGTCAGGTCGCTGACTTCACGGGCCGGGTGCTGGCTGATACGTTGCAGCACGTCCACCAGATACGTGTACGGGGTAATATCGTGCAGCTTGCAGGTGCTGATCAGGCTCTGGATGACGCCCAGGTGTTCCGCGCCCAGTTCGGTCCAGCAGAACATCCAGTTTTTCTTGCCCATTGGAATGGGGCGTAGTGCTCGTTCCAGGTGGTTGGTGTCTGGCTGCACATCCGGGTCTTCCAGGAACACGGTCAGGCTCGCTTCACGGCTGAGCACGTAGTTCAGGGCTTTGGTCAGCGAATCGCTGGGCACGAGGCCGCCTTGCGCCAACTGATCCCGGCACCACTGGAAGAAGTCGCTGACCACCGGTTTCGAGTGATCCAACCGGTACTGGCGTTTCTTCTCGCCAGTCAGCCCCTGGGTTTTGATGGCCTCTTCATTCCGGTACACCGTGGCGATCTGTTGCAGCGCGTCGGTGACTATCTCCGGATGATCCTTCTGCGCCTCGATAAAGTAACGGCGACTGTGCACCCAGCATTGGGCATGGGTGACGTTTTCCTGGGCGGCGGCATAACGGGCATAGGCCGCGTAGCCGTCACTGATCAGGGTGCCGCTGAACGATTCGCTGAGTACTTCTTCGATATGGGCACGCCCACGGCTGTTAGAGTAAGTGAACACCACCTCGTCGGCATCGCCATACAGCGGCCAGAACCAGCCGGATTTCATCTTGCCCTTTTGCGGGCCGGCCCGGCCCTGATGACCGGCCTTGATGGGCGTTTCGTCCATGGCCAGTACCCGACTGCGCAGTACGTTGTCGGTCTGGGCATCCACAATGGGGCGCAGCAGGTCGATGGCACGCTTGACCAGATTGGTCAGAGTGCTGCGACTGACGGTGATACCGGCCTGTTGGATACGCTGGTGCTGGCGATACAGCGGCAGATGGAACTGGAATTTGTCCACCAGCAACCCGGCCAGCAGGCTGACATCGGCCAGGCTGTTGTCCAGCACGTTGAACGGAGCCGGTGTCGTGATGAGCTTCTCGGTGCCCTTGCGCCGGAACACCGGGCGTTCGCACTTAAGCACCACATAGCTGGAGGCCCGCTGGGCCAGCCGGTAGGTGGTCTTGCTGCCGATCACTTCGTACTGGTCAGCCTCCGGCCCGGTCAGTTCCGGTGGCAGGTGTTCAATGACCTCCACCGGCACATCGGCGGTGAAGCGCAGGCCGGTGTCGTTCAGGCAGTCGTCGTCCCGCTGCTTCTTACCGGTACCACGCTGATAGGCTTTAACCGTGCGCTTTTTCTCTTCCGGTGGGTTCTCCGGAACCGGTGCATCGCCTTCCTGGAACAGGCTGTTCTGGCCCGGCAGGTCAAATGCCTGCTTCTCGGATTTGGGGCCGAACAGCTGCTTCTTGAACCAGTCCAGCTGGCGCTGAAGGGTCTGGACCTGCTCACGCAGCAGTGCATTCTCCTCGGCCAGAGCCGAGGAGGACGATGCATTGGGAGAAGGAGCAGAAGCCGTTGAATTCATGACCGATATTATACCGGAACCCGGCCTTCTATACCCCTCGAAAACGCTTGAACTGGCGGTATTTCTGCACCTCAATGCCATCGATCAGCAGTTGCAGATCCGTCAGCGTCAGGGCTCGCTGACCGGAGGCAGATAAAGGCACCCGGAACTGTCCCTGCTCCAGGCGTTTGGCCCACAGGCAGTAACCAGTGGTCGTAAAATACAGCATCTTCATCTGAGTTTTACGGCGATTGACGAAGACGAAATACTGGCCGCTGAGCGGGTCGTGCTTCAACTGATTCCGGACCAGGGCGCTCAGGCCCCGGAACGATTTGCGCATATCGGTGGGCTCAGTGCACAGCCAGATCCGGGCCTGACTATCGAGCCCGATCATCCGTTCTGGCTCAGCCGCAGTTCCACGCCGTTGCCCAGGCTGAGCACAATGTTCCAGCCGGGGCCGGAGGATGGAGAGTTGCCCATCAACGACGAGAGATCCAGAAAATCGGCTTCACCGGGACCTGACGACTCATCAGTCGACGGGTCGGACAGGCGCTTGCGCCAGTTACAGAAGCTGGCGTAACCGATCTTCTCCTGTTTACAAAACTGCGGTGCTGACAAGCCGCTGGCGCGCTGCTGATCAACCAGGGTCTGCCACTGTTCTGGAGTACGGTGCTTTCTCATGGGGGTAACCTCGTATCGGGAAATGTGAGGTTACTGTAGAGCGAATCTCAGCGGGGTGGCAGAACGTCGCGGAATGAACGCTTACGAACGGATGAGGTTGTTGTTTATTGCCAGACGCCTTTATACATCCTTATCCAAACGACCCTGGAATCGATTTTTTGAAGCTAACTTCATGCTGAGTTAAGTAGTAGTCGTTGAAATTGAACTTGGTAGCAAACTCATCCCATTTCTTAATCAGGATTAATCCAGAGTGCACTTCTAAAAGTTCCTCATCCCGCATGCGCTTGATGACTCGATTCACATGCACGCTGGAAAGCCCAAGAGCCGCGCCAATTTCGATTTGGGTTAAGTGTATTGCAGGAATATGGGGGCTATTAGGTAGCTGAGCACTGCGTGCGCTGAGTTCACCTAAAAGGTGTGCGACTTTATGATCAGCTGGTTTGGCTGTTAGATTAACGAGTAACTCGCGGGTCATGCTCTCAGTGGTTAGTTTCATACGAGAAAAGGCGTGAGTGAGGTTCGCGTTCTCTGCCAGTAGTGCTTTTACGGCGTTGGCGCGAAAGGTTACGACCGAAACCTCAGTCAGGCACTTAACGGTCACGTCAGAGGCGCTATCCAGTTCGCTATTAAAGGTCGTTGTGTCTCCCGGCAAAAGAAAGCCCAAGATGCATGTATTACCTTCTTCAGTGATAATTTCCTGAGCAGCCCACCCTTCTGATAATATGTAAACCTTGTCGGTTTTGTCGCCAAGCTTGAGAATTAGATCTCCTCGCGAATATCGATCTCGATCTACTAAAAGTTGGCCGAGCTGGTGGGCATCCGATGCAGAAATTGGGGCAAATCGGCGAAGCCGTGCCAGTAACGCCGTTAAACATTCGTCGGTCGGATGAATATTGCTGACAGTAGCCATTCGGTGATTATTCCTTCAGCAAGTGATGGTACTGAATAGAAGCCGGCGAAGGCGCAGCTTAGTTCCTCTACCGTTTCCATAATAGCGCATCATTGTTGGAGCATGGGATTAAAAAACATAGAAAGACCCATAGGTTAGGTGGGTTACAGCTACGCCCCGCCTTCATACTTCACCTTCCATATGTTAGCTTTTTCCTCAAAATCAGGACGCTGTACGGGTACAACGCAGAAACGCTGGCCGCTCGGTGCCTCCAGTATCGTAAAATGACGCACTGTCTCTATCTTTTTCGCGCCTAGTCGCTCAAGCCGCGCCACTTCTGCTTCAATATCATCTGTTTCGATATCGAGATGGACGCGGCTGGGATGGCCGACTTTTTGAACAAGGATTTGCGGTTGCGTTGGATCGACCTCAAGTTCTCGGTAGTTTTCGTCCCCGGGCTCCATGTCGAGAGCCAGGACTTGGCAGCCCAGTGCCGCTCACCAGAATGCCGCCGCGTTATCGAGGTGATCTGTTTGACAATCTATGACGAGGGTTTGCAGTCTGCTTTTATGCATAATAACCAATTCTCCCTGCTGGTTTGGAGCCTGAACCACTCTACCCGGAAGGGTTGCGGCATGGCTTCGCGATTGCCTTGCTCACCGGTGCGAGGCCAATACCGCTCACTGTGCTGCGCGATTTGCTCGGCCATACCGATATCAAGACGACCGAAATCTACCTGCAGGCCGTTGGCCGGGAAAAGCGGGATATGGTCATGCAGGCTTGGGAGTAGCCGTACCAAAGTAAGGTACCTTTAAAAAAAGTCTTCGAAGGAACCCTCACTGGCCTCTTTGGCTGCCTCCAACCAGTTAGTCATCGTATTCACTCGATCTTGATATGCCTTCCCTTTCAGGCCATGAATAAGGTAGGCGTTTGGTGATCCTTTACCCTTTATGAGAATCGGTATACCGAAAGCTTCTAGCGTTTCTTCGTTAGTAACTCGAATCACACTGATCATCTGATGATTGACTAGATGATCTATCGCTTGGCGGATTCCGTTTTGTGGGATACCCGTTCGGTCTGCCATCGTTGAATAGAGTATGAGAGAAACATTGTTGTCACGCTGGCATACAGAAAGTATGAGTAGATAAAGGACAAGTGCTCGCATGGCGAAGACGCCCCGGTTCGGGAACCGAGCCAACGCAATCGGTTCGCTCGATGGACGATAACCGTATAACTGACCTTTAGGCAGCTTATAAAAGTTTTTAGGGTGGTAGTTGCTAAGCTCATATAAGAGCGGCTTCTTCTCCAGTCGAATAATTGCATTGCTCCACTCAAGGAGCGCCAGCCCATTCCGGATTTTCGCTCGGGATAACTTTAAGTACAGCCCGATTTCGTCATAGGTCGTCCTGACCCGCCCCTCCCCGACATGCTTCTGTTGCTTCACATCGTCGGCCATGGCCACCAACAGCATATAGATTTTGAGCGCCGCAATTACGTCGCCGCTTGCGATCAGTGTCTTTTTAGCACTCTCCTCAAGCTGTATTTCTTGGCCTACGAAATGTGCCAAGTAGGCAGGCCTGTCGGTCGCGATCCAGTTG